>DAOPUP010000102.1:0-7661 GCA_035350655.1 Acidovorax sp.
CTGGCGCCGCATCTGTTCACGCGCTATCCGCATGAGCTGTCGGGGGGGCAGCGCCAGCGCGTGGTTCTGGCCCGCGCCCTGATCATGTCGCCTGCGCTGCTGGTGTGTGACGAGCCCGTGTCCGCCTTGGATGTGTCGGTTCAGGCCCAGGTGATCAACCTGCTGCAGGACCTCCAGGCCGAGCGGCAGCTGGCGTTCCTGTTCATCAGCCACGACCTCAAGGTGGTGCGCCAGGTGAGCCACGAGGTGGCGGTGATGTACCTGGGGCGCATCGTGGAGCAGGGGGCGCCCGAGGAGCTGTTCCAGCGACCGCTGCATCCCTATACCCAGGCCCTGGTGTCCGCGATTCCTTCGCCCTGGCGCGATGCCTCCGAGCGCCGCATTGTGCTGCAGGGCGATCCGCCCAGCCCCGCGCAGGTGCCGCCGGGTTGCTCCTTTCACCCCCGGTGTGCTCATGCCACCGCCTTGTGCCGCGAACAGCGGCCCCAACTGGCGGATGTGGGCAGTGGCCGCCGCGTTGCCTGCCATTTGTTGAAAGCAGACTGAAACCATGCAGGCTTTTGTTTTTTCGCGCCTTGTGCGCGCGCTGGTGACCGTTTTTCTGGTCCTGAGTTTTTCGTTCGTGATCCTGCGCATGTCTGGCGACCCGGCGATGATGATCATGTCGGCCGATGCGCCACCGGAGGCGATTGCCGCCTTCCGGCAGTCCTGGGGGCTCGATGCTCCGTTGTGGGAGCAGTACCTGGGGTTCTTCCGCAATCTGGTGCTGGGCAATTTCGGCTATTCCATGCGCGACCGCAGCCCCGCCATGGAACTGGTGCTGCAGCATATTCCTGCCACCCTGGCCATCACCTTGCCCGCCTTCTTCCTCAAGATTGCGATTGGCATACCGGCCGGGGTCTATGCGGCACTGCACCGTGACAGCATGGTGGACCGCGTGGTCATGGGGCTGTCGGTGGTGGGTCACACCATTCCCAGCTTTGTGCTGGGCCTGGTGCTGGTGCTGGTGTTTGCTGTCAACCTGGGTTGGCTGCCCAGTGGCGGAAGCACCAGCTGGCAGCACGCCATTTTGCCGATTGCCACCTTGAGCCTAGGGGGCGCGGCGGTGCTGGCACGCTTTACCCGCTCGGCCATGCTGGAGGTGATGGGGCAGCCCTACATCCGCACGGCCAGCGCCAAGGGATTGACCTGGGGCGCGGTGGTGCGCGGACATGCTTTGCCCAACGCCGCCATTCCGACGCTCACCATCATCGGCTTCATGGTGGGGCACCTGATTGCCGGTGCAGTGGTGGTCGAGAGCGTTTTCTCCTGGCCGGGTATTGGGCGGCTGTTGGTGACGTCCGTGGCCAACCGTGACCTCGCAGTGGTGCAATGCCTGCTGCTGTTGGTGGCTGGAACCATGGTGCTCAGCAACTTCGCGGTGGACATGCTGTACGGCTGGATTGACCCACGACTGCGCAATGGTCATGCGGCAGGGAGCGCAGCATGAGCGCGGTGCACCCTATCGATATTGCAGCGCAGCGGCGTGGTGGCCGCACCAGGCGCCTGCTGCGCTGGCTGCGTGCCTATCCACCCTTGGTGGTGCTTTGCATGGTCTGGATTGTTGTCATGCTGTTCTTGGCGGTCTTTGCCGACGCACTGGCGCCCTTTGGCTACACCCAGCTGGATCTGTTGGCCCGGCTGTCGCCGCCGGCTTTTGCCGGTGGGCCGGCCGAGCATTGGCTGGGGACCGACGAACTGGGGCGCGATGTGCTCTCGCGCCTGCTGGTGTCGATCCGCATCAGCATCCTGGTCGCCTTTCTCGGCACGTTGCTGTCCGCCAGCCTGGGAATTTTTCTGGGGCTTCTGGCGGCGCATTTCCGGGGGCGGGTGGAACAACTGGTGCTCACGCTGGTGGACTTTCAGGCCTCCATGCCGTTCATGGTCATTTCGCTGGCCGTGCTGGCCTTCTTTGGCAACACCTTGCTGCTGTTCATCCTGTTGATGGGCTTTTATGGATGGGAGCGTACCGCGCGGGTCACGCGCGGCCTGACGATTGCCGCCAATGAGCAGGGCTACGCGGCCGCAGTGGCCGACGTCGGCGCCTCGCCCTGGCGCATCTATACCCGCCATGTTCTGCCCAACATCGCCAGCACGCTCATCGTGGGCGTCACGCTGACCTTGCCGGAAGTCATCCTGCTGGAATCCTCCCTGTCCTTCCTGGGCCTGGGCGTACAGCCGCCGATGACCAGCCTGGGCAACATGGTGGGCTATGGCCGCGAATACCTGCAGGCAGCGCCCTGGATGTTGCTGGCCCCCAGCGCGGTGATCGTGATGACCGCATTTTCCGTGAGCATGGTGGGTGACTGGTTGCGTGACCGGCTCGATCCCACCTTGCGCTGACATTACTCGAACGTATCCATTTATGACTACAAAACCCAAGAACGTGTTGCTGATCGTCGTCGATCAGTGGCGTGGCGATACCCTGCCCATGGTGGGCCATCCCGTCGTCCAGACCCCGAACATCGCGGCGCTGGCCGCTGAAGGGGTGACCTTTACCCGGCATTACACCCAGGCGGTGCCCTGTGGCCCGGGGCGCGCCAGCCTGCTGACCGGCCTGTACATGATGAACCACCGGGCGGTGCAGAACACCATTCCGCTCGACGCGCGCCACACCAACATTGCCTTCGAGGTGCGCAAGGCGGGCTACGAGCCGGCCTTGGTCGGCTACACCACCACCACCCCGGACCCGCGTGTCAATCCAGCTGAAGACCCCCGCTTCAAGGTGTTGGGCGCCGACATGGAGGGCTGGCGTCCGGTGGGCTCATGGGGCCTGCATCAGGAAGCCTACTTTGCCTGGCTGGCGGCGCAGGGCTACCCGATGCCGGACAAACCCACTGACATCTGGCTGCCGCGCGATGCGGTGGCGGGAGAACGCGGGGCCACCGCATCGCCCAGCCGCATCCCAGCAGCGTTGTCCGACACCCGCTGGTTCACCGACCGGGGTCTGGAGTACCTGCGCGGCACCGAGAACAAGCCCTGGTTCCTGCACCTGGGCTACTGGCGTCCGCACCCACCCTTCATCGCGCCCGAGGGCTATCACGACCGCTATGACCCCGCACAGTGTCCGCCACCCGTGCGTGCGGAATCGGCCGAGGCCGAAGGCGCGCAGCATCCGCTGCTCAAGTTCTATGTCGACAGCATCAAGTCCAGCAGCTTCTTCGAGAACGGCAGTGGCCTGGGCAGCGAGATGACCGAGGGCGAGGTGCGCCAGATGCGCGCCACCTACTACGGGCTCATGTCCGAAGTCGACGACCAGCTTGGACGGGTGTTCCAGTACCTCAAAGACAGTGGCCAGTGGGACAACACGCTGATCGTTCTCACCAGCGATCACGGCGAGCAGCTCGGCGACCATCACCTGCTGGGCAAGCTCGGCTATTTCGACCAGAGCTACCACATCCCGATGATCATCCGCGATCCGTCGCGTGAAGCCGATGGCACCCGTGGAACCCTGGTCGAGCATTTCACCGAGACCATCGACACCAAGCCCACCATCCTGGAATGGCTGGGCCAGCCCGCTCCGCGGGCCTGCGACGGCCGTTCGATGCTTCCCTTCGTGCGAGAGGGTTGTGCTCCGCAGGACTGGCGCACCGAGGTGCATTACGAGTTCGACTTCCGCGACATCCACTATTCGCAACCCGAAACCGCGCTCGGCTTGCACATGGACGACTGCGGTCTGGCGGTGATCCAGGACCGGGATTTCAAATATGTCCATTTCTCTGCCTTGCCGCCCTTGTTCTTCGATCTTCGTCGCGACCCCCATCAGCAGGTCAATCTTGCGGACAACGCGGACTACGCGCCGCAAATGCTGACCTATGCACGCAAGATGCTGGACTGGCGGCTGCGCCATGCCGATCGGACGCTGACCGGCTACGCAGCGTCGCCGCAAGGTCTGAGGTCGCGGCGGTGAGTGCGGCGCTCGGCCTTCTGGATGAGCGGGAGGTGCTGGTTTTCGATCTGGATGGAACCCTGGTCGACTCCGGCCCCGAGATTCGGGCCACGCTCGACCTGGCTTTGCGCGATTGCGGCATCGCCGGGGTGAACGAGGACGATTGGGTCAATCTGCACAGTCCCCTCGTGCACATCGTGCAGGACGCCCTGGCTCAACGCCACGCCTCTGCGATGCACCTGCCCGCTGTGCTTGCGGCCTACGGCCGGCGCCTTGCTGGTTCTGGCTTCGAGCTGTCGGTCCCGTATGCCGGCGTTCAGGACTTCCTGTCCGATCGCGTGCGCAGGGGGCATCGCCTGGCCGTATGCACCAACAAGGGCCATGCGGAGGCGTTGCGCATGCTGGCGCATTTCGGTTTGCTCGATTTCTTCCATGGGGTGGTGGGTGCCGACAGCGCCAGGGCCGCCAAGCCAGATGCCGCGCCGCTGGAGCTCGTGCTTCAGCGCTTGGACGCACAGCCCGCGCAAGCGGTGTTGGTGGGAGATACCCATGTGGACGGTGAATGTGCCCGCAATGCGGGCGTTGCGTTCCTATGGCACCGTTCGGGCTACGGCGATCCGGCGCTGACTGCAGCCTTCGCCTTGGCTGCATTCGACTCCTGGCTGACGCTGCTGCTGGGCAATGCCGCAACCGAAGAGGCCCTGTCGCTGCAGGGCTGAGGTCCGTCCAGCGCCAGCAGCGTGGCGTTTGACCACGCAGAAATCGCGATGACTACCGTGCGCTGGCGGTGGCGCCAGGCACGCTCCCACGGCCCGACCCGCGGCAGGCCGGTTAAGATGGCTGCCATCCAAAACCACATCAAGGAGATGCCATGTTGGGCCTGATGCAGAGCCAGCCACTGTTGATTTCGTCGCTGATCGAGTTTGCGGAGCGCCACCATGGCGACGCTGAAATCGTGTCCCGGCGTGTCGAAGGCGAGGTCCATCGCTACACCTACCGCGACCTGGCGCGCCGTGCCAGGCAGCTGGCCAATGTGCTGGAGGACATGCAGCTGCAGTTCAGCGATCGCGTGGCCACGCTCGCATGGAATGGCTACCGCCACATGGAGATGTATTTTGGCGTGAGTGGATCGGGCCGCGTGCTGCACACCATCAATCCGCGCCTGCATCCCGACCAGATCGCCTGGATCGTCAACCATGCACAGGACCAGGTACTGTGCTTTGACACCAGCTTCCTGCCCCTGGTGCAGGCCGTGCATGCGCGCTGCCCCACGGTGAAGAAGTGGGTGGCGCTGTGCGATGCGGACAAGCTGCCTGCGGATTCGGGTATTCCGGGGCTGGTGAGCTACGAGGCATGGATCGGCGGCGCCTCCAGCGAGTACGCCTGGCCCGTGTTTGACGAAAACTCCGCGTCCAGCATGTGCTACACGAGCGGTACCACCGGCCACCCCAAGGCTGCGCTCTATAGCCACCGCTCGACCACGCTGCATGCCTATGCGGCCGCGTTGCCCGATGTGATGAACCTCTCGGCGCGTGACTCTGTGTTGCCCGTGGTGCCGATGTTCCACGTCAATGCCTGGGGCATTCCCTATTCGGCACCGCTCACCGGTTGCAAGCTGGTGTTTCCGGGGCCGGCGCTGGACGGCAAGTCCGTCTATGAACTCATCGAAGCCGAAGGCGTGACGTTTGCGGCGGGCGTGCCCACGGTCTGGCAGATGCTGCTGAACCATGTCAAGTCAGGTGGTTTGAAGTTCAGTACCCTCAACCGCACGGTGATTGGCGGCTCGGCATGCCCGCCTGCCATGATCCATGCCTTCCAGGATGATTTCGGTGTGTCCGTCCTGCACGCCTGGGGCATGACAGAGATGAGCCCGCTGGGCACGCTGTGCACGCTCAAGAACAAGCATCTGGCGTTGCCGCGCGATGAGCAGATGAAGATCTTGCAAAAGCAGGGGCGTGCCATCTGTGGCGTGGACATGAAGATTGTCGACAGCGCCGGCAAGGAACTCCCGTGGGACGGCAAAACCTATGGCGACCTGCTGGTGAAAGGGCCCTGGATCGTCGCCGATTACTACCGCAGCGAAGCTGGCAGCCCCCTGGTCAAGGATGCCCAGGGACGCGGCTGGTTTCCCACGGGGGATGTGGCCACGATCGATGCGGACGGCTTCATGCAGATCACCGACCGCAGCAAGGACGTCATCAAGTCCGGCGGCGAGTGGATCAGTTCCATCGACATCGAGAACATTGCCATGGCGCATCCGGCCATTGCCATGGCTGCTTGCATTGGCATGCCGCACCCCAAATGGGACGAGCGTCCCATCGTTGCGGTGGCCTTGAAACCCGGCGCCGAGGTCAGCCGCGAAGAGCTGCTGGCCTTCTATGAAGGCAAGACCGCCAAGTGGCAGATTCCCGATGACGTGGTGTTTGTCGACGCCATTCCGATCGGCGCCACCGGCAAGATGCTCAAGGCCAAACTGCGCGAGCAGCTCAAGGACTACCGGCTTCCCGGCATGTGATGGCAGGCGGATGCGGCGTCTGGGGGCGCTGCATCCCGGGCACGTTGGCGGTTTGCCAGTCGCATGGGCGATAGCTGCTAAGGGCAATCCCTGAGCAGCGGTGGGTTGCATCGCTGTACGCTGGTTCCGGTTGATTCAACAGGAGACAAGACCATGAAGTTTGCTATCAAAGCAGTAGCTGCATCTGTCGTTCTGGTCAGCGCAGGTGGCGCTTTGGCCCAAAGAGGCGAGACGGTCAAAATTGCCTGGCTGGATCCGCTCTCGGGCCTGATGGCTGCCGTGGGAACGAACCAGCTCAAGAGCTTTCAGTTTTTGGCGGAACAGTTCAACAAGAAGAACGCCGCCGGCGTCAAGTTTGAGATCATCGGCATCGACAACAAGCTCAGTCCGCAGGAAACCACCAGCGCCCTGCGCTCGGCCATGGACCAGGGTGCCCGCTATGTGGTGCAGGGCAATGGCTCCGGCCCTGCGCTGGCCATCATCGATGCGCTGGAAAAGCACAACGCCCGCAACCCCGGCAAGGAAGTCCTGTTTCTCAACTATGCCGCGGTGGACCCCGACCTGACCAACAGCAAGTGCAGCTACTGGCATTTCCGCCTGGATGCGGACACCTCCATGAAGATGGAGGCGCTCACCACATACATGAAGGATCTTCCCGATGTCAAGAAGGTCTACCTGATCAACCAGAACTATTCGCATGGCCAGCAGGTTTCCAAGTTCGCCAAGGAAATCATGACGCGCAAGCGCCCCGATGTGCAGTTCGTCGGCGACGACCTGCACCCGCTGGCCCAGGTGCGCGATTTCTCGCCCTACATCGCCAAGATCAAGGCCTCGGGCGCCGACTCGGTGATCACCGGCAACTGGGGTTCCGACCTGGCGCTGCTCATCAAGGCCGCCAACGATGCGGGCCTGAACAACGTCAATTTCTACACCTATTACGGCTCGGTGACCGGCAGCCCCACCGCCATGGGAGCAGCCGCCAACGGCCGTGTGTACCAGGTGGCCTATGCCCACCTGAACCTGCCGGGGCCGCTGAACCAGATCGTGGTGGACTACAAAAAGAAGTTCAACGACGACATGTACACCGGCGCCGTGTACCACGCTTTTTCCATGCTGTCCGAGGGCTTTGTTCGGGCCAAGTCCACCGACCCCGTCAAGGGCGTGACCCAGACCGGCTACGACGCCACCCTAACCCCCTCATCGGCAACCTTCGGAATC
>DAOPUP010000103.1:0-7613 GCA_035350655.1 Acidovorax sp.
ATCGCCACCAATACCACCATCAGTCGCGATGCAGTCAAGGGAATGCCCCATGCCAATGAACTGGGAGGGCTCAGCGGCGCACCGGTGCTGGAAGCCAGCAACCAGGTCATCCGCCAGCTGCGAGCCGCGCTGGGCAGCCGCTTTCCGATCATTGGAGTCGGCGGCATCATGGGTGCGGAAGATGCAGTGAGCAAGATCCGCGCGGGTGCAGACGTGGTGCAAATCTATACCGGTCTGATTTACGAAGGCCCCGCGCTCGTCTCGAAAGCAGCGCGCGCGATCAAGGCGATGGGCTGATAGCGCCACTGCGCCAACCAGCCCAGCCTTCGGCTGGAGGGCCGTTTCGCTTTACCGGCGCAGGCGCATCACCAGCGGAAGCAAGACGCCGGCCCAACGGATCAACCGGCGTGGACCCGCAGCAAGAGCAACGCCTGCCAGTGCGGCGACGGCCGCAGGATGCTGGCGTGCAAGAGCCACGACACGCACCAGCAGCGATGCATCCGCGTCGTCCCCGCCCCCCGCAGCGGCCAAGGCCTGAGATTGCAACCGGGCGGCACGGCGTGCGCGCAAACGCTCACGCTGCACGGCAATACGGTCCAGCAACAGTTGCTGCGCCGCCGTCGCATGCACGGGCAAGGCTTGTTCGGAAGAACTCACAGGCGCTCCTTGATATCACACCAGTCCTGCGACAACTCGCGCCGGGTCAGCGCAAAACCGTTACCCACGCTGCGCCCCACCGACACCAGCTTGACCACGGCCGCGCACCAGACCACCAGCCATGTGCACGCCACCAGCCAGGCAGCCAGCCCACGGTGCGGCGTGTCCCAGAACTGCACCAATATGGCCACCGACAACAGCACCAGGGCCACCATGGTGAGCCCCGTGACGGCAATCAGCAACACCAGCAATTGCTGCAGGCGCCGCTTTTGATCCAGCCACTCCAGACGAGCCAGCAGCAACCGGTCTTCAGCAGCGATGGCCCCCTCGATGACATTCGCCCGCCAGCGCGCCGCGAGAGCTTCCAGACCCAGCAAGGAAAGCCAGTTCATAGGGACCTTCCCGGCATCAGCGCGACGGATGGCAGGAGATCAGCGCCGCGCAAGCAAAAAGCCCACCAAGGCGCCCACTGCCAGCGCTGCGCTGGCAACGCGCCAGGGCTCGTCGTGGGCATAGCGGTCGGCCGCCAGGGCCGCATCCTTGGCTTGGCGCGCTGCCTCCTGCGCTGCACGCACTGTCGATTCACGCACCGAATGCAGGCCGTCGTCCAGGCGCTGGCGCAGCACCTTGATCTCGGGAAAAGTATCCAGATCTCTGCTGGCCAGCAAGCCGCGCAGATCAGATACGAGTTTTTCAAGTTCGCCCTGGGTTGTGGTGGTATCAGAAGCAGACATAGTGGCCTTTCATTGCAATAACTGAGCGGCCATGCGGCATGGATGCTGCTATGGCGTCCATTACATCTTAGCGAGATGCCCGGGCAACTGTCACGCGCCATGGTCGCAAAACGTTACCAAAAGACTGGGAATTAACGCAGATCAAGCCAAATGCCCTACATGTTCGGCAATCGCCAGAGCGCTGGTGAGGCCCGGCGATTCGATGCCAAAGAGATTGACCAACCCCGCCACGCCATGCTCACTTGGCCCCTGGATGAGAAAGTCCGCTGCAGGCACATCGGCGCCATGGATCTTAGGCCGGATGCCGGCATAGCCCGGCGCCAGCGCGCCGTCCCGCAAGCCTGGCCAGTATTTGCGCACCTGCGCATAGAAGGCATCGCCCCGTGCTGGATCGACCAGCAGGTCATCGGCTGAATCCACCCATTGCACATCCGGCCCGAATTTGGCCTGCCCACCCAAATCCAGCGTCAGATGCACGCCCAGTCCTGCGGCCTCGGGAACGGGGTAGATCAGGCGACTGAACGGCGCCTTTCCGACCAGCGTGAAGTAGCTGCCCTTAGCGTAGTGCGCCGTCGGAATATGGCGCGCACCAAGTCCGCAGAAGTGCCGCGCCAGCGCGGGCGCATGCAACCCCGCAGCATTCACCACCGTGCTGGCCCGCAGGCGCGTGCCGTCTTTTGCTTCCACATAAATAGCATTGTGTGCACATTCAGCATGGGCCAGAGGCGAATTCAACACCACAAGCCCACTGGCATGCTCCAGGTCGCCCTGCAGCGCCAGCATCAGGGCATGGCTGTCCACGATACCGGTGCTGGGCGAATGCAGGGCGGCCACACATTCCAGCGCGGGCTCCAATGCCCGGGCTGCATCGCGGTCGAGCCATTGCAGGTCCAAAACACCATTGGCGCTGGCGCGCGCCTGAATCGAGCGAAGGCCTGCCAGCTGCTCTGACGCGGTCGCCACCAACAACTTGCCGCAGCGGCGGTACGGCACGCCGTGGTCAGCGCAATAGGCGTACAGCAGATCGCGGCCTTGAACACACAGCCGCGCCTTGAGAGAGCCTGTCGGGTAATACAGCCCAGCGTGGATGACCTCGCTGTTGCGCGAGCTGGTGCCCGTGCCAATGGCGTCCGAGGCCTCCAGCACCATCACCTCCCGCCCTTGCAGCGCCAGTTCACGGGCTACGGCCAGGCCCACCACGCCTGCCCCCACCACCACGCAATCCACATGGTCCGCCATCTTTGACTCCCCTGGTTATTCAATGCGACTGCGCATTTTGATGGCTGGCGCAATGCGATTTTGCGCGGCAACCCACCAACATCCAGTGTTTACGTTTACGTTGACATGCCTGCACTTCGTCCTGCGCTACATCAAATACACCAGCTGACATTGCACCAATTTTTGCGCCGCCACTTGAATCGGCTTGTGACTTGCTGCTTAATTGAATATGCGGTTTTCGCGCAAGGAGATATCACACGACGTCACTGGATGGGCATAGGCGCCGCAGGCATGCTGGGCGCAGTTGCTGCGGGAATGAAGCTGACACCGCTGGCACAAGCCTTGGCTGCCACCGAGCTGGATGCGGCAGCGCAGTTGGCAGCGCTCAAATCCTTCAGCGGAAAAGTGTCGCATGCCACCCATTACGGCCCGTTGATTGCCACCGTAGAGCAGGGTCGCATCGTCAAGATCGATGCGCAGGGCAGCGACAAAATGCCCACCGCCATGTTGACCGAGGGCGTGCTCGATCGCACCTACGACAAGACCCGCGTCACCGGCCCCATGGTGCGCAAGTCGTACCTGGAATGGGAGCAGAACGGCCGCAAAGGGAGCAACAAGCCCGAGCTGCGTGGCAAGGACGAATGGGTGCAGGTGAGCTGGGACACGGCCCTGGGTCTGACCGCCAAGGCCATCCTAGACACCATTGAAAAATACGGCAACGAAGGCTGCTTCTCCAGCTCTTACGGCGGCTGGTCGCACGCGGGCATCTTCCGCCCCAATGTGCTGCAAGGGCGCTTCTTCAACCTTCTGGGCGGTTCGTCCATGACCACCGGCGACTACTCGGCCGGTGCCGGTCAGATCATCATGCCGATGGTGATTGGCGACATGGAGGTGTATTCCGGCCAGACAGCGTGGGAGCAACTGCGCGACAACACCGAACTGGTGGTGTTCATCGGCTGCGATCCGGACAAGAACAACCGCATCGAATACACCGTGCCTGACCACGAGATGTATGGTGGCTGGGACGCCATCAAGCAGGCGGGCTGCCAATTCATGTCCATCAACCCACAGGTGACTACCACCGACGAGAAGATGGGTTCGGAGTGGGTGCGCATCATCCCCAACACCGACACCGCGCTGTTCCTGGCCATGGGCTACCACCTGCTCAGCAAAAACAAGCACAACCAGGCCTTTATCGACAAGTACACGGTGGGCTTTGACAAATACAGAGCCTACCTGGAAGGCAAGGACGGCACGCCGCCCAAGACGCCCGAGTGGGCCGCAAAGATCACTGGCATTCCGGCGGCCAAGATCCGCTCGATGGCCGAGCTGATGGCGTCCAAGCGCACGCAGCTGTGCGGCTCGTGGGCCATCCAGCGCGCGCACCATGGCGAAATGCCTTACTGGGCCATCGTCAACTTTGCCTGCATCCTGGGCAACATCGGCCTGCCTGGGCAAGGTGTGGGATTCAGCTGGCACTACGGTGGCGGCGGCATGCCCCAATCAGGCGGCACCGCGCCCACCGGCCTTTCGCAAGGGCGCAACCCGGTCAAGAAGATTTGCCCGGCCTCGCGCATCAGCGAGATGCTGCTCAATCCTGGCAAAGAGTTCACGTACAACGGCAGCAAGTACACCTATCCCAAGGTCAAGCTGATCTACAACGCAGGCAACAACGCCTACTCGCACCAGCAGGACCTGAACGAGCTGGCGCGCGCCATCAAGGACGTGGACACCATCATCTGCCAGGAACCCTGGTGGAACGGCTCGGCGCGCTGGGCCGACATCGTTCTGGCCGCCACCACCACGGTGGAGCGCAATGACATCACCTCGGCGGGTACTTACAGCATCGACAAGGTGTACGCGATGAAGCAGATCATCGCACCACAGCATGATGCACTGGACGATTTCGAAATCTTCCGCCGCCTATCGGCGCTGTGCGGTGTCGAGTACGCCTTCACTGAGGGAAAGACACAGATGGACTACGTCAAGGCGGCTTACGAAGCCAGCAGCGCTGCCAAAGATACGCCCTTTGAAAAGTTCTGGGCCGAAGGCATGGCACGTATTCCGGTACCCAAAGAGGCTCACAAGTGGGTGCGCCATGGTGACTTCCGCGCCGATCCGGTGAAGAACCCGCTGCACACCACCAGCGGCAAGATCGAAATGCACTCTTCCATCATAGAGAAGATGAACATCCCAGACATGCCGGCCATGCCCCAATGGCAAGAGCCTGGCGAGTACCTGGGCAATGCACGCAAGGGCCAGGTGCATGTGGTCAGTCCGCACCCCTACTGGCGTCTGCATTCGCAGATGAACAACTCCGAACGGCTGCGCAAGCGCTACACAGTCCAGACGCGCGAGCCGCTGACCATCAGTGTCCAGGACGCCAAGACGCATGGCATCAAGAATGGCGACCTGGTCGAGCTCTACAACGAGCGCGGCGCGGTGGTGGTGGGTGCGCGCGTGTCCGACAAGATCATGCCCGGCGTGGTCAGCCTGTACGAGGGGGCCTGGCCGCAGCTTGACAGCAAGGGCCGCTGCAACAACGGTTTGGTCAATTTCCTGACCTCCAGCCGGCGCGCCAGCGGATTGACCCAGGCCACCACGGCCAACACCTGCATTGCCTCGATGCGCAAGTGCACCGACGCCGACCCGGGCGGTACCAAGGCCTTCGATCCTCCCAAGATCGTCAAGAGCGACGTCAAGTTTGACGAGAAGTTCTTCGGCATCGAACGCGCCGCCGTGCTGCGAGAAAAAGCGACCGCCTCTCTTTCTCCCGCCGAGAAGATCTTCTATCAACGCTGCACCGTGTGCCATGGCCCGCGCGATCCTGGCCAGTTCACCGAAAAGCAATGGCAAGGCATCACGCCCAGCATGTTCCAGCGCGCAGGGCTGAACGCTGACGAGCAAAAGGTCGTGCTCGACTTCCTGCTGGAAAACGCCAAGCACTGAGCGTGGCATAGCCCCCTTATCGAGCCCCGCGCAAGCGGGGTTTTTCTTTGGTGCACCCAGCTTCGGTGGACCAAAAAAAAGGGCACAGCATTTCTGCCGAGCCCTTGATTTCATTCAAAACTGGTGGGTGATACATGGATCGAACATGTGACCCCTGCCGTGTGAAGGCAGGATTTACGGGTTTTAACGTTCCGCCACGGTTTCTAAGTCGTTGATTTTATTGGTTTTGATTCTTCTACGTTCCGCCATGTGCCGTACAATAGTTGCGTACGAAGTTGCGTACCAAACCACGGCAGGGGCAAACCATGGCAATCAATCTCAGAACCAAATCAGCGCGCGAGGCACTGGCACCGCGCCGTAACCCCTATTTCCACTGCCTGCGACCCGGCCTGTATATCGGCTACCGCAGGCTAGAAGAAGGTGACGGCACCTGGATTGCACGCAAGCTGCAAGAAGGCACAAAGCAATACGTGTTCCGGTCATTCGGCACCCTCTCGGGCTACGAAGAAGCCGCACGCGAGGCCGAAGCGTGGAGCGGGGGGGTTGACGTGGGCGTGACCCACAAAGGCACGACGCTAGAGGCCGCGTGTGAAGCCTACGTAACGCACCAGAAGAACCAGAAGAGCAAGACCAGCGCCGCCGATGCAGAAGGCCGGTTTAAGCGGCTGGTGTACGGCAAGACCATTGGCACCATCCTGCTTAACAAGCTGCGCCCCCAGCACCTGCGCGACTGGATGGCCGATCAACTGGATGAGGACGGCGACGAAGAGGACGTTCGCAAGTCAAAGGACAGCGCCAATCGCAATCTCAACACCCTCAAGGCCGCGTTGAATCTCGCCCTGCGCGACCAGTTGGTGACTACAGATGCAGGCTGGAAAACCGTCACACCATTCCCCAAGGCAGGCCGCAGGCGTACCGGCGACCTGACGCCAAAGGATCGCGCCGCCCTGCTCTCGCACTGTGACCCTGATCTAGCCGCGCTGGTGAAGGCTCTCCTGCTGACGGCGGTTCGACCCGGTGAAATTGCAACCTGTGATGTTGCAGACTTCGACCCTGACCAAGGCACCTTGACCCTGACCGGCAAGACCGGCACGCGGACGGTCACGCTGTCCACCGCCGCGACGGCATTTTTCAAAGAGCAGGCAAAGAGCAAGCTGCCGACCGCCCCACTACTGGCAGACGCGTACGGCAACCGCTGGAATAAAGACTCATGGAAGAAGCGGTTCCGCGCTGCCGTAAAGGCCGCCGGCCTGCCCGATAGCGTGGTGATGTACACCCTCCGGCATGTGGGCATATCCGAATTGATCGCTGGAGGTGTGGACGTGTTCCTAGTCGCAAAGCTGGCTGGCACTTCCACGGCGATGATCGACAAGCATTATGGTTTCCTGCGACACACCCAGACCCGCGCCAGCCTTGATGCGGTCAATATGGGCTGACACTTTTCACACAACGGCTGGCACAAACCTATTCACCCTACATAACCTATTGCGGTCGAAGCCACCGGCCGCAAAGCGATGCAAACAGTTACAAATAACTGCAGCACATGGCGGCACCACTTGGAATTGTTCGGCATAATGTTCTCAACTAGACAGCATCAGCATAGGTCTTACCCAGTTTGCGCTGGGTAGCGTGCGAGAAAATTAGATCAACGTGCCCGCGTTCGCAAGAATGGCGGGCTTTTGAGGTATCTAGGCTGTCTAGTGGTTTTGTCACCTTGCGGTGGCGCAACTGTCTGCTAAATTGCATCGCCCGCGTTCGAGAGAATGGCGGGCTTTTTAGGTGCGAATACGCGTATATCTCCTGCTTGCGCAGGAATAGCCGTAAGAAAAAACACAGCCCGCGTTCGAGAGAATGGCGGGCTTTTTGGGTGGGAGAAGAGCCGCGCCCGGAATTTCCATAGTCGATTGCACAGCCTGCTGAGGCTGTCGCGCGGCGAATCTCTGCCGAACACCTGACGTGCAGCATGTAGCGGCGTCAGACGCATGTAGTAGCAGAGTCGCCTCCAGAATTTCCCAAGCCCGCAGGTAACACTGGCGGGCTTTTTTTGTTTCCGGC
>DAOPUP010000104.1:0-7597 GCA_035350655.1 Acidovorax sp.
TCGCGCGTGAGCGTGGGCACGAAGCTCTCGATGAAGTGGTAGGCATAGCCGCGCAGCCATGCCCCTTTGCGCAGGGCCAGCCGCGTGAGGTTGACCTCGAACAGGTGGCCGGCATCGATCATGCGCAGATGCCGGTCGCGCTCGGGGTCCACGGCAATCGAGGCGACGATGCCCACGCCCATGTCCAGCTCGACATAGGTCTTGATGACATCGGCATCCATGGCGGTGAGCACGATGTCGGGGGCCAGCCCCTCGCGGGCAAAGGCCTCGTCGATATGGGCGCGGCCCGTGTAGCCGAGTTCGTAGGTGATGATGGGGTACTGCGCCAGCTGCTCCAGCGTGACGGGTTCACTTTGCTGCAGCAGCGCATGGCCCGGGGGCACGACGATGCTGTGCGTCCAGCGGTAGCAAGGCAGGGTGACCAGCGCGTCATAACTGGCCAGCGCCTCGGTGGCCACGCCGATGTCGGCCTCGCCCGAAAGCAGCATCTCGGCCACCTGGCGCGGCGAGCCCTGGTGCAGGTGCAGCGACACCTGCGGAAACAGTGCACGAAAGTCACGCACCACCTGCGGCAACGCATAGCGCGCCTGCGAATGCGTGGCCGCCACCGACAGGCGCCCCTGCGCACTGGCGCTGAAATCATGCCCGGCCCGGCGCAGGTTGTCCGACTCCAGCAGCAGGCGCTCCACGATGGGCAGCAGCGTTTCGCCGGGCGGCGTGAGTCCTGTGAGCCGCTTGCCGGCACGCACAAAGATCTCCACGCCCAATTCCTCCTCGAGTTCGCGGATCTGGCGGCTGACACCGGGCTGCGAGGTGTGGAGCATGGCCGACACCTCGGTGAGGTTGAAGCCGCGGCGCACGGCTTCGCGCACGGAGCGCAGTTGCTGAAAATTCATGGATCCCAATGAGGAGGCCCCGCAATGCAGGGCCTTTACTATTATTTTTATAGCAGTTGATGCTTATGAATCAATGGCCAGAAGCATTTTTTGATAAAAAAGCCTCAGAGCTTGGCGATCGACACCTCGGTGGATTTGACGAGCGCCACCACGTCCGAGCCCACCACCAGCGCCAGGTCATCGACCGAGCGCGTGGTGATGACCGAGGTGACGATGCCCCAGGGCGTTTCGACATCGACTTCCGAAACAACATCGCCGCGAATGATCTCGCGCACCTTGCCTTTGAACTGGTTGCGTACGTTGATGGCTTGAATGGACATGGGGTTCTCCTTGGTAAGTCCGTTAAAAAAGCAAACAAAAAAGACGAGGCAGCGCCGTGCTGCGCAGCAAGCGCGGCACCTAAAACTGGCGCGCCCCAGGCCAGTGCCACCGCAGAGCTGGCTTTGCCAGGCCACCGGTGGCGTCCCGCTTTGGGGGAAGGCGCGAAGCGGCTCAGGGGGCAATCCATCACACCGCCCAGCGCAGGCCATGCGCCGGCACCCCCGGCCACGCCGCGTCGGCGGCGGGCCGGTCGAGCGCGGGCTTTTGCAGCACGCGCTCGAGAATGCGTTTTTCGAGGGCGGCCAAAGCCGCATCACCGTGCGAACGGGGCCGCGGCAGATCGATGCGCTGGTCCAGCGCGATCTGGCCGTCCTCGATCAGGATCACCCGGTCGGCCAGGGCAACGGCCTCCTGCACGTCGTGGGTGACCAGCAGCGCCGTGAAGCCCGTGGCCTGCCACAGGCCCTCGATGAGGCGGTGCATTTCAATGCGGGTGAGCGCATCGAGCGCGCCCAGGGGTTCGTCCAGCAGCAGCAGGCGCGGGTTGTGCACCAGGGCGCGGGCCAGGGCCACACGCTGGCGCTGTCCGCCCGACAGGCGCGCGGGCCACTCGCCCTGGCGGTCCGCCAGGCCCACCCGGTCCAGCACCTCGGCGGCAGCCGCGCGCTGCCCATCGGGCAGCCCCAGCGCCACGTTGTCGACCACGCGTTTCCAAGGCAGCAGGCGGGCCTCCTGGAACATGATGCGGGTGTCCCCCGACAAACCAGCCAGCGGCTGCCCATCAACGCTGATGTGGCCGGCCGTCGCAGACTCCAGCCCGGCCACCAGCCGCAGCAGCGTGCTCTTGCCGCAGCCGCTGCGGCCCACGATGGCCACGAACTGGCCGGGTTCGATGTGCAGATCGGCCTGGCGCAGCACCTCGCGCGCTCCGTAGCGCTTGGTCAGGCCGGTGATGTCCAGGCGTACGCCACCCGCCCGGGGAGACAGTGATTTGTTGGTCAAAATGGCCTCCTGTGTTTATATCTATTGCACCAGAAGCTATTGAATTGATAGCATTCATCATCCAGGCGATCATTCGGGCTGGTAGCCGGGGTGCCAGCGCAACCAGTAGCGCTCGAGCACCTTGGCAAACAGGTCGGCCAGCTTGCCCAGCAGCGCATACAGCAAGATGCCCACGAGCACGATGTCGGTCTGCAAAAACTCGCGGGCATTCATCGTGAGGTAACCGATGCCAGCCTGCGCCGAAATGGTTTCGGCCACGATCAAAATCACCCACATCAGGCCCAGCGAAAAACGCAGCCCCACCAGGATGGACGACAGCGCGCCGGGCAGGATGACCTGGCGGTACAGCTGCCAGCGGCCCAGGCCGTAGGTGCGCCCCATCTCGATAAGCCCCGGATCCACATTGCGGATGCCGTGGAAGGTGTTGAGGTAGATCGGAAAGAACACCGACACCGCAATCAGGAACAACTTGGCCGACTCGTCGATGCCGAACCACAGGATCACCAGTGGAATCAGCGCCAGCGCCGGAATGTTGCGCACCATCTGGATGGTGGAGTCGAGCAGGGTCTCAAAAAGCTTGACCGAACCGGTGAGCAGCCCCAGCACCAGCCCCAGGCCGCCGCCCATGGCCAGCCCGGCCAGCGCCCGGCCCGCGCTCAC
Source organism: Acidovorax sp. (assembly GCA_035350655.1). Lineage (GTDB taxonomy): Bacteria > Pseudomonadota > Gammaproteobacteria > Burkholderiales > Burkholderiaceae_C > Acidovorax. Next base: position 2,880 of record DAOPUP010000104.1, read on the forward strand.
CTGCACATGGATCCACAGCTCGCCCGAGGCGGCCAGCACCCAGGCCGCCCGCACCACATCCACCGGCGCAGGCAGCACGCGGCTCGACAGCCAGCCCAGCGACGCCGCCACCTGCCACAGGGCGATCAGCCCCACGGGCACCAGCCAGGGCAGCAGGCGCTGCCCCACGGCCCCGGCAAAACGCAGCAGGCCTGGCGGCAGCGCCAGAAGACCGGGCGCCTCGATGGCGTCGGGCACCGGGGACACCTGCAATTCACGAAGGCTGCTGCTCATGTCGCGTACCCCTGCTCGGTATCGGGCTCCAAAAATTCCAGCTGGTTGCCCGCCGGGTCCTTGACGTAAAAGCGCAGGTAGCCGGGCAGCGCACGGTTTTCCACCAGCGCCAGCTCGGCCTGCTGCAAGCGGCCACGCAACGCCGGCAGGTCATCCACCTCGAACGCGAGGTGCGACACCGCCGATGCGGCCTGCCAGCTCTCGGTGGGCACGAGGTCGATGCGCTGGGGGCCTGCGGCAAAGCGCAGCGTGCTGCCTGCCGGTGGGTGCACCTCAGGCAACCCCAGCAGGCCGCTGTAGAAGTGGCGTATGCGGCCTTCGGCGCCGGCCGGAAAGGCCAGTTGCACATGGTTGATGGAATGGATGGCCATGGGTGTGCTCCGGTGTCGGGTGGCGATCAGCTTTGCGCTGCCCGGGGCACATACTGGTTGCCCACGGTTTCGCCAAACGGCCCCAGGGGCGAGCCGCCGGCGAGCTTGTCGCGCACCTTCACGGGCAACAGCGGAAACACCAGTTCGGCGAAGCGGTAGGCCTCTTCAAGGTGCGGGTAGCCCGAGAGCACGAAAGTGTCGATGCCTAAAGCGGCGTATTCCTCAATGCGCGCCGCCACCGTCTGCGGGTCGCCCACCAGGGCCGTACCCGCGCCACCGCGCACCAGGCCCACGCCGGCCCAGAGGTTGGGGCTGATTTCCAGGTCGGCGCGCGTACGCTTGCGGCCACCCGCATGCAGTGCGGCCATGCGGCGCTGCCCCTCGGAGTCCATGCGGGCAAACACCGACTGGGCCTGCACCACGGTCTCGTCACTGACACGGCTGATCAGCTCTTCAGCGGCCCGCCAGGCCTCCCCATCGGTTTCGCGCACGATCACATGCAGGCGGATGCCGAACTTCACCGTGCGGCCATGGCGGGCGGCCTTGGCGCGCACATCGGCAATCTTTTTGGCGACCTCGGCGGGCGGCTCGCCCCAGGTGAGGTAGGCCTCGGTCTGCTCGGCCGCCAGTTCGTGCGCGGCCGGCGAAGAGCCGCCAAAGTACACGGGCGGGTGCGGCTTTTGCACGGGCGGGAACAACAGCTTGGCGCCTTTCACCGTGAGGTGCTTGCCCTCGTAGTCGAGGCTTTCGCCGGCATGGCTGCGCGCCAGAATCTCGCGCCAGATACGGATGAATTCGCTCGACTGCTCGTAGCGCGTGGCATGGTCGAGGAACACACCGTCGCCCTCCAGTTCGGCCTGATCGCCACCGGTCACCAGGTTGATCAACAGCCGGCCACCCGAGAGCCGGTCAAACGTGGCGGCCATGCGCGCCGCCAGGCTGGGCTGGTGCAGGCCCGGGCGCACCGCCACCAGAAACTTGAGGCGGCGGGTGACGGCGATCAGGCTCGACGCCACCACCCACGGGTCTTCGCACGAGCGGCCTGTGGGAATGAGCACGCCTTCGTAGCCCAGGCTGTCGGCAGCGATGGCCACCTGCTGAAGGTATTCGTGGCTGAGCTGGCGCGCGCCTTCGGCAGTGCCCAGATAGCGGCTGTCGCCATGGGTGGGAATGAACCAGAAAATTTGCATGGAGCAGGTCTTTCAGTAAGAGATCGCAAAACCGAACTGGGGGGCACGCCGCACCGCCTGGCGCTGCTGCGCGCTCAACCCCCAGGCGATGGCCGTGACGCACAGAACACGCTGCAGTTGTGCGTGCAAGGCAAAGGGCATGGGTGCTGGCATGGGGAACTCCTTGGGCAGTGGGGCTTACAGCAGATCCACCGGCGCGGCATGCAGCAGGTTGAGCTTTTTCGGAATGAGCTTGAGCTCGAAAAAGGTGTCGGCAATGGACTGCTGCTCGGCCAGAATGTCGCGCGTGACCGGTGCGGTGCCATACCTGGCGCGGCTCACGTAGAGCTCGGTAATGCCCTTGTCGAGCCCCAGCACCGCCGACAGCTCAGCCGCAGCCGCCGCCTTGTTCTGGGAAATCCAGGTATCCACCGCGTTGACCTCTTCAATGGCGATGCGCAGCACATCGGTGTTCTTGGTCGCGAAATCGCGGGAGGTGAAGTAGTACTGGCGGTTGTTGACCACGCCGGTGGCATCGGCCAGCAGGCGGGCATCCAGCGTTTTCTGCGCGGCGGCCAGGAACGGATCCCAGATGATCCAGGCGTCCACCGCGCCCCGCTCGAAGGCCGCGCGCGCATCGGCGGGCGCCAGGAACACCGACTGCACATCGCTGTATTTCAGGCCATTCTTCTCGAGCAACTTGACCAGGAAATACTGCACGTTGGAGCCCTTGTTGTAGGCCACCCGCTTGCCCCGGAGGTCGGCCACACTGCGGATGGGCGAACCCTTGGGAACGATCACGGCCTCCAGCGCCGGGCGCGGCACCGTGGCGCCGGCATAGACCAGCGGCGCACCGGCGGCCTGGGCAAAGATGGGCGGCGCCTCGCCCACATCGCCAAAGTCAATGGAGCCCACGTTCAGCGCTTCGAGCTGCACGGGGCCGGCGTTGAACTCGGTCCAGGTGACCTTCACCCCCAGCGGGGCCAGCCGCTTTTCGAGCGTGCCGCGGCCCTTGAGAATGGACAGCCAGCCCTTTTGATGGCCCACGCGCAGTACGCGAGCAGGCGCCTGGGCCACGGCCGTGGCGCCTGTGGCACCGAGGGCCGCAGCAGCCAGACCCGAGAGCAGAACCTGGCGGCGATGGGAAGAGAAATGCGTTGTCATGGCGAGAGATCTTTCTAGAGGGCTGGCTTCGGGAAGGAATGGCGCGGCTTTCGTTCAGGCCCCGCCGACCGGCACCACCGGCATCAGCAGAAAGCCGCCGATCACCACCAGCGACGCCACCACCAGCAGGGCGATGCCCAGCCAGCGCAAGGCATAGCGCAGGCCCAGGAGCTTTTCTGGCACAGGCGTTGGCGACGATGAGAGGGGTTCAGTTCGGGACATGCGAGGCACCTTTTTTGCTGCGGACAGGCGACAGCCCACCCTGTCCATCCATGCGGACACAGCAAGAGAACGGGACAGAAAAACAGGAAAAAGCGCCGAGGGCAGCACCTGGCCGCCCCTGGCCACAGCTGGCAGCGGCGGCACCGCCCGCAGAGTCAGACGCTACATCGCACCTGGGAGAAGTGCACGGGGGCAAAACGCGCGGACTGCGCCGGCGCGGGACGCAGGGTTTCGGTCACGAGCACATGGACGGCATCGTCGAGCCGGGCGGCAATGTCGTCGTTGACGTGGTAAGCGCCTTCGGGCGTCAGCGTGACCTGCGAATCCGTGGCATAGATGCCGGGCAGGATGTGCTTGGGCCCCAGCGACTGCAGCACGGGGCGCAGCGCATAGTCCAGCGCCAGCATATGGTGGGGGCTGCCCCCCGTGGCCAGTGGCAGCACGGTTTTGCCCTTGAGCGCGGTTTGCGGCAGCAGATCCAGGAACACCTTGAGCACGCCGCTGTAGGCGGCCTTGTAGACCGGCGTGGCCACCACCAGCACGCGGGCCCGGGCCACCTGGTCGATGGCGCCTGCCACCGTGGGGTGGCCGAAGTCTGCCAGCAGCAGCGCCTGGGGCGACAGGTCACGGATGTGAATGCGGTCCACCAGCGCGCCGCGCACCGACAGGCGCTGGGCCACGGCATCCAGCAAGGCGGCAGAGCGCGAGCGCTCCGAGGGGCTACCGGCGATGAGAAGAGCGGACATGAATTGCAGTTCCTGAAGTCGTGGCGGTTCCAGCGCCACCGTGGAGCCGGCTTGACCGGGCCACGGATGGCGTCTCTGGAGGGGCGGCGGCCGCGGGCCGCCTCGGGGTGGGCTTATTTCCGCGTGTAGATCTGGTCAAAGCTCGCGTTGTCGGCAAAGTGGTCCTTGGCGGCCTTGTTCCAGCCACCAAAAGCGGCATCGATGGTGAACAGGTTCAGCTTGGGAAACTGCTTGGCGTACTTGGCCTTGGCCTTTTCGGAGATGGCGGGGCGGTAGAAATTCTTGCCCGCGATGTCCTGGCCTTCTTCGGTATAGAGGTACTTCAGGTATTCCTCGGCCACGGTGCGCGTGCCCTTCTTGTCCACGTTCTTGTCCACCACGGTGACCGCGGGCTCGGCCAGGATGGACAGCGACGGATAGACCACATCGACCTTGCTGCCGAACTCCTTTTCCAGCAGATAGGCCTCGTTTTCCCAGCTGATGAACACATCGCCCTGGTTGCGCTGCGCGAAGGTGATGGACGAGCCGCGCGCGCCCGTGTCGAGCACGGGCACATTGGCATACAGCTTGGCCACAAAGTCCTTCGCCTGTGCGTCACCACCGTACTTGCGCTTGGCGAATTCCCAGGCGGCCAGGTAGTTCCAGCGGGCGCCGCCCGAGGTCTTGGGGTTGGGCGTGATCACGCTGATGCCGGGCTTGACGAGGTCGTCCCAGTCCTTGATGCCCTTGGGGTTGCCCTGGCGCACCACCAGCACGATGGTGGAGGTGTAGGG
>DAOPUP010000105.1:0-7559 GCA_035350655.1 Acidovorax sp.
TCTGCCGGGGCCTTGAGCCCCCTAAAGAGTCGTTCAAGACCAGGACGTTGATAGGCTGGGTGTGGAAGCGCAGTAATGCGTTAAGCTAACCAGTACTAATTGCTCGTGCGGCTTGACCCTATAACTTTGATAGCCGAAAATGCTTCAAAGATTGTTATGCCAAGTTGACGCAGTCAAATACATAAAATCTGATTCCAAACTCTATGAATTCGCCGCCCAGTTCAACGAACTGGGTAGCTCCAAGTTATGCCTGATGACCATAGCAAGTTGGTACCACTCCTTCCCATCCCGAACAGGACAGTGAAACGACTTTGCGCCGATGATAGTGCGGGTTCCCGTGTGAAAGTAGGTCATCGTCAGGCTCTTACAGCCCAGCAACGCCCCACTCAATCATTGAGTGGGGCGTTTCTGCTTTTAAATCACATTTTTTTGTAGGGTGGGAGACGCCCTCGACACAGAGTAATGCAACTCCAAGATATTCTGTATTCTCAAGGGTTTGGTACACGCCGTGTTTGCGCAGGATTGGTTCAGCATGGGTGGGTTGAGACCGCGCGTCTGGATCCTGGAACTCCTTTTGTTGCGTGCACCGACGCATCGCTGGATTTGGATGCCGCCGATTTGCGTCTGCGGGTTCAAGGGGTGGAGTGGCCCTACCATGCCAAAGCCTATGTGATGCTGCACAAACCTGCGGGCACAGAATGTTCCCAAAAGCCGTCCACCTACCCCAGTATTTACACCCTGCTGCCCGCTCCGCTGCGGCAGCGACCGTGCAAGAGTGCCATTCAAGGGGTGCAAGCTGTTGGTCGACTTGATCAAGACACGACGGGTCTCTTGCTGCTGAGCGACGATGGGCAATTCATCCATCGCATGAGTTCGCCCAAAAAGCATGTGCCCAAGGTGTACCGGGTCACGACCAAGCATCCGGTGGACGAGGTGCAAATCGCGAAGTTGCTGGCAGGGGTGGTGCTCGATGATGATCCCAAGCCCGTGCGCGCCGCCGCTTGCACGGTCGTGGATAGCCATTGTCTGGACCTGACCCTCACCGAAGGCAAATACCACCAGGTAAAGCGCATGCTGGCTGCAGTGGGCAATCGCGTGGAGGCATTGCATCGTTCGCGCATAGGCATGCTGGAAATGCCCTCTGATCTCGCACCAGGGCAGTGGAAATGGTTGTCCGCTGCAGATCTGCTGCGGCTGTATCCAGTGCCTTGAGCACGTGAACATGTTCCGAGAGGAAATCCCCAGAGCAGGCGTTTGGTCGATGTTTTGGTGCAGATCGCGTGCCACGCCGCATTTTCAAAAAATTACGCACGCAAAAAATGGCTGGCTCGCCGGTTGTTGCGTCTTTGGCACGAAGACATGGCCTGTGCAGCGCTAAACTCCAACGCTGCTTTGAAGGTGTTTTCTTGTGAAAATTTTTTCTCTTGCGCGCTGCGGCGCTGTGTGGGCCTGGTTCGCATTGTCTGTCGCCAACGCGGCAACGTCCGCTCCTCCTCCGGTATTTGTCTTGAATTCGCTGGAGGCCAATGTCAGCGTGATTGATCCCGTCACCTGGACGGAAACCGTGCGCATTCCGACGGGAAAAGAGCCCCACCATCTATACCTGACCCCGGATGAAAAGTCGCTGATCGTGGCCAATGCCTTGGGTGACACCCTGACCTTTGTGGATCCGCGAACGGCGCAGGTTCAGCGAACTGTCCGCGGTATTGTCGACCCCTACCATCTGCGGTTCACCCCCGACATGAAGTGGCTCATCACGGCAGCCAACCGGCTCAACCATGTGGACTTTTACCGCTGGGACGGGAGCGAGCCTGTGTTGGTGAAACGTGTGGCTACATCTCGTACACCCAGCCATTTGTGGATAGACAGCCGCAGCGCAACGGTCTATGCATCGATGCAGGACAGCGATGAGCTCGTTGCCATGGACATCGCTACGCAGACCATCAAATGGCGCACGAAGACGGGTGCCATGCCGGCGGACGTGTATGGCAGTGGCGATGACAAGCGACTTTTTGTGGGCTTGACGGGCAGCGATGGTGTGGAGGTGTTCGACATTTCCGGACGTGAGCCGCGCAGTATCAAAAAAATCACCACCGGCAATGGGGCCCACGCGTTCAGGGCGGCGGGGGATGGCCGCCATCTCTATGTCAGCAACCGTGTGGCCAACACCATCAGCAAGATAGACATGGGGACGCAAGAGGTGGTGGCAAACTATCCTGTTCCCGGCGGGCCCGATTGCATGGATGTGTCGGTCGATGGCCGCTGGATCTACGTGAGCTCGCGCTGGGCGCGCAAGCTGTCGGTGGTCGATACCCAGGCTGGCAAGGTGGTGCGGCAAGTGGCCGTGGGGAAGTCGCCCCATGGCGTATGGACGTTGCAGCACGCACCCCGGTGACGATATGCGCGGTGCGATCATGCGGCGCGTGGGGTGGTTTGTAAACACTTTATTTTGGATAGCTGCTTGCGCTTTGCCCATAAGCGCAAGCGCGCAAAATGACTGTAAAAAGCCGCTCTACCTCACCTTCGATACCGGCCACATGGAGGTGGCTCCGCTGATTGCGGATGTGCTGCAACGTCAGAAGGTCCAGGTGACCTTTTTTGCCGCACAAGAACCGACCAAGCAGGGCGATGGCAGTCTGGGCTCGCACTGGGCAGTGTGGTGGCGCGCCCGCGGTGCTGAAGGCCACGCCTTTGCCTCCCATACCTGGAACCATGTTTACTGGCGTGCGGACCTTGGTGATGTGCCCGCGCCGGCATTTCGCGTCCGACCCTCGGCCGGTCCGCGCCAGGGGCAGGAGTTCACGATGGGTGCACCGGAATATTGCGCAGAGATTGCCCGTGCTGCGGATCGATTGCAGGCCCTTACGGGCAAGAAGCCCTTGCCCCTGTTCCGGGCGCCCGGCGGCAAGATATCGCCCCAATTGCTTGCCAGCGCCAAGGTATGCGGCTACGCCCATGTCGGCTGGTCGCCGTCAGGATTTTTGGGGGATGAGCTGCCCAGTGAAAAATTCAGCAACGAAGCACTGCTGCGCCGGGCGCTGCAAGGCATACGCAGTGGCGACATCCTGATGGCGCATCTGGGTATCTGGTCGCGCAAGGACGCCTGGGCACCTGCGGTGCTGGAGTCGTTGATTGTGGGTTTGAAGGCGAAAGGTTTTTGTTTTCGCACATTGCGCGAGCATCCGGATTACGCGGTCGGGCGGATGCGCTGACCGTGGTACGGGCGCTTCGTTCGAGCAACACGGGGCGCAAAACAACGACAAGGGGTTTGATGATGGAATGGTGGACGAACGCCTTCAATGGAGCGCAACAGTGGTTGTTCGAGTCCACACTGCAGCCTTTGCTCTTTGCGTTGGGACTGGGCAATCTGCTGGAAAACGGATATGCGGCCACAGGCTGGCTGCTGGTCGGGCTGCTGCAGCTCGCGGTGATTGTGGTGGTGTTCGGCCCCTTGCAGCGCTGGCGTCCCGTGGAGACGGTCACCGACCGGGCAACCATCCGTACCGACATGCTCTACACCCTGTTGCATCGGCTGGGCCTGTTTCGTGTGCTTCTCTTCTTTGTCCTCACCCCTTTGTCGGACATGCTGTTTGGCGCTCTCCGGGTGGTCGGTATCAGCACGCTGCAGCTTGATGGTCTGTGGCCAGGGGTCACGGATATTCCCTGGGTGAGCCTGCTGCTCTACCTGGTGGTTTTTGACTTCGTCGACTACTGGCTTCATCGGGGCCAGCACCATTTCGATTGGTGGTGGCGGCTGCACTCCCTGCACCATGCACAGCGCCAGATGACCATGTGGAGCGACAACCGCAACCATCTGCTCGATGATGTGCTGAGGGACACCTTGCTAGTGATCGTTGCGCAAGCCATCGGCGTCGCTCCTGGGCAGTTCATCGCCATTGTGGCGATCACCCAGCTGAGCGAGAGTTTTCAGCATGCGAACCTGCGCATCTGGTTTGGCCGCTGGGGTGAGCGGCTGTGGATCAGCCCCCGGTTTCATCGCCGGCACCACACCATTGGGTTTGGCCATGAAACCTTCCCGGCGTTGCCCTCATCTGTCCAACGGGCGGACATGGGCCAAGGGCCGGTGCAACCTAGCGGGCGCAAGGCGGTTTTGGGTGGGCATAACTTCGGCGTGCTGTTGCCCTGGTGGGACATGTTGTTTGGTACGGCCGATTTTGAGCTCCGCTACGACCCCACGGGTGTCAGGGACCAGGTGGAGCCAGACCAGGACGGCCGCCTGCGCGACTATGGCAGGGGGTTCTGGTCTCAGCAATGGCGCGGGGTGCTGAGGCTGGTAGGCAAGGCCTGAGCCCCTGCCCGTGCCGTCCTTCTGGCGGTAACGGTATGCTTGACGCCATGGGAATTCTGGCTGACTCATTCTGGCGCGCGGCGGTGTATTGCCTGCTTCCGCGCGTGATCCTGCTGTCCATGTTGCCCTTGCTGCTGATCGGCTTGTTGGGCGGCATACTGGGCTATTTCTACTGGGATGCCGCGCTACAGGGAACGCGTTCGCTGCTCGAGTCTTCGACGCTGCTGGCGAGCTTCTGGGGCTGGCTGCAGGCCTGGGGTGTGGGCGACGTGACCGCGGTGCTGGCGCCGCTCACGGTGGTCCTGGTGGTCACACCTGTGCTCGTGATGATGGCCCTGCTGCTGGTCGCGCTGCTGATGACACCCGCGCTGGTCACCTTGGTGGCCGAGCGCCGTTTCCCTCATCTCGAGCGCAAGCAGGGCGGCTCTTTCTGGGCCAGCGCTGGGTGGTCGGTGGGCTCCACCCTGTTGGCGCTGGTGGCACTGGTCGTGTCTGTTCCGCTGTGGCTGGTGCCACCTCTGGTGCTGGTGCTTCCGCCGTTGATCTGGGGCTGGCTGGCCTACCGTGTCATGGCGTTCGATGCATTGGCCGAGCATGCCAGCAAGGCAGAGCTGCGGGAGATAATGCAGCGCCACCGCACGCGTCTTCTGGGAATCGGTGTGGTGACCGGTTTTCTGGGGGCGGCGCCCAGCCTGGTGTGGGCGTCCGGGGTCATTTTTGTTGCCGCCTTTTTCATTCTGGTGCCGCTGGCGATCTGGATTTATACGCTGGTGTTTGCGTTTTCTTCCCTGTGGTTTGCCCACTATTGCCTTGCCGCCCTGGATCGGTTGCGCTCTGATGGCAACCCTGTGTCGGCCCATGTCGCTTCTGGCAGCGATCAAGGTGCTGAGGCCATTGCAGCCCAGTCCGGCGCCCCTTCTGATGCCTTCATTTCGGAGAATAATTTGCCATGAGTTCCCATTTTGGTCTGATCATCGTGGGCGATGAGATTCTTTCGGGCAAGCGTGTCGACAAGCACATGCCCAAGGTCATCGAGTTGTTGTCGGCGCGCGGGCTGGCCTTGTCGTACGCCGACTATGTGGGCGACAGCCCCGAGCGCATCACGGCCACCCTGCGCCGTGCGTTCTCTTCTGCAGACGTCGTTTTTTCGTGCGGCGGGATCGGAGCCACCCCGGATGACCATACGCGCCAGTGTGCGGCGCGGGCGCTGGGGGTGGAGTTGGTGTTGCACCCGCAGGCCGAGGCGTTGATCCGTGAGCGCATGCAGGACACAGCGCGCGAGCAAGGCGTGCCGTACGAGGCCAACCGTCCGGACAACCTGCACCGGCTCAACATGGGCATGTTCCCGAAGGGCGCGCGCATTGTGCCCAATCCCTACAACAAAATTCCCGGCTTCAGTTGCACCGGCCCGGAGGGGGCCGATGTGCATTTTGTGCCGGGCTTTCCGGTGATGGCATGGCCCATGATTGAATGGGTGCTGGACCAGCAATATCCGCATTTTTTCAATCGAGCCCCGCAGACCGAGCAGTCTGTCATTGTCTTTGGCGCTCTGGAGGCGGTGCTCACGCCGCTGATGGAGCGCATCGAACAGCGGCACCCGCAGATCCGGGTTTTCAGCCTCCCGAGTGTCGATCATCCGCAATACGGACGCCACATAGAATTGGGGGTCAAGGGGCCTGCTGCACATGTTCCTGCCGCTTGGGCAGACTTGCAAGAAGGTCTGCACAATATTGGTGCAAATTGCGGCCCTCAGTTGGTGCGAAATTTGTAGATGATCGCCCCGGAGGCTGGTTTGCACTATTTTGGTGATGTTGCGTGCGGGGTTAGGGCTGTGGCCTTCAGTGCTCCGTGCCGGTGCACGCCGCCCAACGGCCTGGCACGCAAACTGCTTTTCAGTCGGTATATTTTTTAACAAGCGCTTTACCCAGGAGAACCTGATGGCCAAGACCGTTGCAGACGTGATGAAGCTGGTGAAGGAAAACGAAGTCAAATTCGTGGATTTCCGCTTCACCGATACCCGTGGCAAACAGCACCACACCACGGTGCCCGTCTCGCACTTTGACGAAGACAAGTTCATTTCGGGTCATGCCTTTGACGGCTCTTCGATTGCCGGGTGGAAGGGCATCGAAGCCTCTGACATGCAGCTGATTCCTGACCCGAATTCGGCCAACATCGATCCGTTCTTTGAAGAAACGACGTTGATCCTGACTTGCGACGTGATCGAGCCCAGCGATGGCAAGTCGTATGACCGCGACCCCCGCTCGGTGGCCAAGCGCGCCGAAGCCTACCTCAAGGCCTCTGGCCTGGGCGACACGGCATTCTTCGGCCCTGAACCCGAATTCTTCATTTTCGACGGCGTGCGCTGGAGCACCGAGCCCAACCACACCTTCTACGAAATCGAAGAGTACGAAGCACCCTGGAATACCGGTTCCAAGCTCGAAGGCGGCAACCGCGGTCACCGTCCCACCTTGAAGGGCGGCTACTTCCCTGTGCCTCCCGTCGACAGCACGCAGGACATGCGCGCTGAAATGTCGTTGATCCTCGAATCCCTGGGCATTCCGGTTGAAGTGTTCCACCACGAGGTGGCGGGCGCAGGCCAGAACGAAATCGGCACGCGTTTCAGCACCCTGGTCGAGCGCGCCGACTGGACCATGCTGCAAAAGTATGTGATCCACAACGTGGCCAACGCCTATGGCAAGACCGCCACGTTCATGCCCAAGCCCTACCACGGCGACAACGGCTCGGGCATGCATGTGCACCAGTCGGTCTGGAAAGATGGCAAGAACCTGTTTGCGGGTGACGGCTATGCGGGCCTGTCGGACTTTGCGCTGTACTACATCGGCGGCATCATCAAGCACGCCCGTGCCCTGAACGCCATCACCAACCCCGGCACCAACAGCTACAAGCGCCTGGTGCCCCATTTCGAAGCCCCGGTGAAGCTGGCTTACTCGGCCAAGAACCGCTCGGCCTCGATCCGCATTCCTTACGTGGCCAATCCCAAGGGCCGTCGCGTGGAAGCGCGTTTCCCTGATCCGCTGATGAACCCTTACCTGGGCTTTGCCGCCCTGCTGATGGCTGGTTTGGACGGCGTGGAAAACAAGATCCATCCCGGCGAAGCCGCCACGAAGGACTTGTACCATCTGCCGCCCGAAGAAGACAAGCTGGTTCCCACCGTGTGCCACAGCCTCGACCAGGCGCTGGAAGCGCTGGACAAGGACCGCGGCTTCCTGACCAAGGGTGGTGTGTTCTC
>DAOPUP010000106.1:0-7472 GCA_035350655.1 Acidovorax sp.
CTCCAGCTCCAGCTCCAGCTCCAGCTCCAGCTCCAGCTCCAGCTCCAGCTCCAGCGCCTGTCCTTCCCCCTGCGCAGCAATGGCCCAGTCTGCCCGATGACGACGGCGATGGCGTGCCCGAGCTCGTCGAGAACTTCGTGCCCAGCCTGCCGCCGGCCTCCGGTGGCTTGGTAGTGACCGGCGATGGCAACGGCGACGGCATGGCCGACCGGCTGCAGACCGATGTGGTATCGGTACCTTTTCGCAACACCCCCCAGGTGTCACAGCACCCCTATGCCCCCGTGGTCTTCGTCACCCTGGTGGCCGGCAGCACGCAAGGCAAGGTTGACACCACCGGCAGCACCAGCGCTGCGTTGGCCAGCGTTGTGCAACAGGATGCGCCCGCCAACTTGCCTGCGGCGCTGGACATGCCCCTGGGGGTGATCGGTTTTACAGCCAACGTGGGAACTGCGCGCACTGAAGAAACCTTCAGCCTGTATGTGGGTGCTGGCACCAGCGTCAATGGCTACTGGGTGCTCGGCAATGCCGGGGTATGGGTCAACTTGGCCAGCGCAGCCTATGGTGGCGCCATGGTGCAAGAGGGCGACAAGCTGCGTCTGGACTTCAAGCTGGTCGACGGCGGCGAGTTTGACACCAACAACATGGCCGATGGCGTCATCACCGCCCAGGGTGGCTTGGCCCACATGCCGCTGTCTTTGGTGGGATACACACCCGACATGCCGGTTTCCGGCTTCTGGTTCTGAGCGCACGAAATAACTGATTTAGGGAAACGACACCGATGATGAACACCAGCACTTTCAAGGGTTTGATGGCCATGGGCGCACTGAGCGCACTGGTAGCTTGCGGCAGCGGCAGTGGAGGCTCGCTCGAACCGACACCGATCAACCCGGCACCGGCTCCCACACCCAGCTTCACCGCAGCCCAGTTGCAGGGGCGCTGGGTTACCGCCACGGGTATCGAGCCTCAACAGGTGGCTTTGGTGCTGCCCACCGCATCGGGCAGTGATGGCATGACCCTGTGGGCGCTGGGCACCGACTTCAAGGTGGCACGCCTGTCGCTGGGTACCACAGGGGTGGACGGTTTGACGGCCCAAGGCAAGCAGTGGGGTGCAGGACAAACCGGTTCGCAAGTATTGGGCTACGCCGGTTCGGCCAATCTGGTGCAAAACACCATGATGCTCAACAACGGTGCTTTACAGCTCAACCGCACCGACAATTTGACGGGCAGCGGTCAGCTGAGCGATGCCGTGGGGGTGTGGGCGGCGCGGTTTGGCGGCAGTGCCGTGGCAGTCAACTGGACAGTCAGCGCTGATGGTGCAATCAGCGGCCCTAGCACCACGGGCTGCACCTACACGGGCCAATTGCGCCCACGCACCGATGTGAAGGTGTACCAGGCCAGCGTAGTAGAGACCTGCAGCACGGGCACGAAAAGCTTCGCTGGCGTTGCCACGCACCGCGCAGCAGCAGGCAGCGCACCGGCAGCGCTGACCCTGGTGGTAGTGAGCACTGACGCGGCCGAAACTTCTGCACTGGCAGTATTGCTCAATAAAAACTGAGTGCGCTAAAGGATGGGGCCAGGATACAGGCAGCGCTGCCTGTCCTGTGCGCCCTGCAAGGCCGCGGCTTGCGGCCTTCCTCAAGTATCAACCGCCCCCAGTCCCATTGATACAAGCGCTTATAGCTATCAAAAAAGAAGTCTTTCCGAAGCCCTGTGTTGCAGGCCGCGTAGGCATGGCGGTCGGGATGGCAAGCTTGGGTGGGCCGTTTGGCCTTGCGACACGGGCTTTACATTGACTGGCGGTTCTGCATATCGCTCTGTAATACACAACTGCCATGCGCTGCCGACCCCGGCCGCCTTTCGCAGACGCATGCCGCTAATAGAGTACCCTTGCCAACCATAAATACACTGAACGAACTGCACAACGGTGCCCTGCGAGCGGCAAAGCAGGTAAAACTGGCTTGCGGCTTGACGAAATTCCCGCGCGCCCTGTTGGAGCTGGCCGACACGCTGGAAGTGCTGGATCTGTCCGGCAATGCCTTGTCGTCTTTGCCGGACAATCTGATGCGACTGACCCGACTGCGCATCCTGTTCTGCTCGGACAACCAATTCACCGCATTGCCCGAGGTGTTGGGCCGATGCGCCCAGTTGAGCATGGCGGGATTCAAGGCCAATCAGATCCACACGGTATCGGCAAAGGCACTTCCACCCTTACTGCGCTGGCTGATTCTTACCGACAACCGAATTACCCGGTTGCCCGCCGAACTGGGTGACTGCGCCCAACTGCAAAAGCTGATGCTTTCCGGAAACCAGCTCAAAGCCCTGCCGCCCGAGTTGTCCCGTTGTTCTGGCCTGGAGTTGCTGCGCATCGCGGCGAACCAACTGACCGAGCTACCCGCTTGGCTGTTGGCCATGCCCCGGCTGTCGTGGCTGGCCTACGCCGGCAATCCGTTGTGCACTGCACAGGAAAATACTGCGCGAGTGGCTGCGACGCTCACCTCGATTGCCTGGCTGCATCTGCGCATGCAGCACCTGCTGGGGGAAGGTGCGTCAGGCGCGATTTACCGGGCCGAGTATCTGCAGGGTGAGCAGGTGCGACAGGTCGCCGTCAAAATATTCAAAGGCGATATCACCAGTGACGGGCTGCCCCAAGCCGAAATGACCGCCTGCATGGCTGCAGGCAGGCACCCCGGCCTGGTCCCTGTACTGGGGGATGACGCAGCATCCGAGGGGTGCCAAGGGCCTGGTGATGCCGCTGATCCCCTCCCGCTTTCGTAACCTGGCGGGCCCACCCAGTTTGCAATCATGCACCCGGGACGTTTATGTGCCGGGGCTGCGCTTTGAGCTGGCGCCGGTGGCACGCATCGCCTATGGCATGGCCTGTGCAGCACGCTATCTGCACCAGCAAGGCATCCTGCATGGTGATTTCTACGCCCACAACATCCTGCATGACGAACAAGGCTACGCCTTGCTCGGTGATTTGGGGGCAGCTTCTTTGTATTCCACCGGCGCGCAAGCGCAAGCCACCGGGCTGCAACGACTCGAGGTGCGCGCGTTTGGCGGCCTACTCGAAGAGTTGATTGAACGGTGTGACGAAAGCCCTGCCGCTCAGCTGGGACTGACCACAATGCGCGAGTTGAAAGCCCGGTGCCTGGGCGACAGCCCCCAAAGCAGGCCCCTGTTTGACGAGATCGCGCAGGTGCTCGGTGGACTTGCGGCCCATTGCAGACCCCGTGGCAGCCTACCCATGGTGGCAGAGTCAGCGGTGATGGCACGATCTCACTGAGTGCCATGCAGGCAACAAGAACGGATTGCACCGCCTCGCGCAGCGCCGACCTCTTGCCGCACAATCGCCTGCATTTCCCACACCACACGATATGCCTCCTCCCCTGCCCTGGCTGAAGCCCGAGGACCCACTGCCCGATCCCTGCACCGCATGGGGGGCAGGCAGTCCCGCCCCCGGTCTGTTGGCAGCGGGCGGTGCCCTCGACGTAGCGCACTTGCGCGCTGCCTACGCCCAGGGAACGTTTCCCTGGTTCAGCGCCGGCCAGCCGATCCTCTGGTGGGCGCCGGATCCGCGCATGGTGCTGAAAGTGGCCGCATTCCGCCTGCACCGCTCCCTGCGAAAAACCCTGCAGAGATTTCGTACCGACGCAGCCTGTGAAATCCGTGTTGACTGCGCTTTTGACCAGGTCATCCAGGCCTGCGCCAGCACCCCTCGGGCAGGGCAGAACGGCACCTGGATCGTGCCCGAGATGGTGACAGCCTATGAAGCGCTGCACGCACAAGGATCTGCCCACAGCGTCGAAACCTGGGTGGATGGAAAGTTGGCCGGCGGACTGTATTGTGTGGCCATTGGCCGTGCGGTATTTGGCGAGTCGATGTTTGCCCACGCCACGGACGCCTCCAAGATCGCGCTGGCAGCGCTGGTGTGCATGTGCCGACGCAACGGCGTTGAACTGATCGACTGCCAGCAAAACACATCGCATCTGGCCTCGCTCGGGGCACGCGAGATACCACGCACGGCGTTCATGCAGCATGTTCGCAGCCAGAGTTCTGAGCCCCCCATGGCCTGGCACTTTGAGCCCGTATACTGGAACGAGCTGCTGCAATCCCCGGCGCTCATGGCATGACGCAACTCAACGACCTTCCGCTGCAAACGCTTCAGTTTTACGCCACGGCGCCCTATCCGTGCAGTTACCTGCCCGAACGGCAGGCGCGCTCGCAAGTTGCCACCCCCAGCCATCTGATTCAAAGTGATGTCTATTCGGGCTTGGTGGATCAAGGCTTTCGGCGCAGTGGCATGTTCACTTACCGTCCCTACTGCGACGGTTGCCAGGCTTGCGTGCCCCTGCGCATCAAGGCCCATGATTTCAAGCCCGACCGCAGCCAGCGCAGAGCTGTTGTCCGCCATGGGCAGCTGCAGGCCAGGGTGCTGAAGTTGTGCTTTGTTCCTGAGCATTACCAGCTGTACCGGCTCTACCAGAATGCCCGCCATCCTGGTGGCGGCATGGACCACGACAGCATTGACCAATACACGCAGTTCCTGCTGCAAAGCCGCGTGAACACCCGCTTGGTGGAGTTTCGCCAGGTCGATGCCGTATCTGGCGATGCGGGGACGCTCAAGATGGTGTCCATCCTGGACATCCTGGACGATGGCCTCTCGGCGGTCTACACCTTCTATGCGCCGGATGCGCATTGCAGCTATGGCACCTACAACGTGATGTGGCAGATTGCCCAGGCGCGGTCCTTGGGTCTGGCCCATGTCTACCTCGGTTACTGGATCCGGGAAAGCGCCAAGATGAACTACAAAACCCGGTTCATACCCCACGAGATTCGCGTGGCAAACCAATGGATCCGCCCGGCAGATCGGGAGCATGTCGGCGATCCGCAGCACCGGTAAAATTTCACAAGATAAAATGCGCAGATTGCCGCCGCAGTCCATCCCATGAAGAAAAAAGATCCAGGCATCCCCGTGAAACCCAGCGTTCAGGTGCTTGAGCGCATGTTCACGCTGATCGATGTCCTGGCATCTCGCGAGGAAGCTATTTCGCTCAAGGAAATCAGCGAGAAGACCGGCCTGCATCCCTCCACGACCCATCGCATTCTCAATGACCTGACGATCGGCCGGTTCGTGGACCGGCCCGAATCGGGCAGCTACCGGCTGGGCATGAGGCTGCTGGAGCTGGGCAATCTCGTGAAAGCTCGCCTGAGTGTGCGCGACGCTGCACTGGTGCCCATGCGCAATCTGCACAAGCTGATTCAGCAACCCGTGAACCTGAGCATGCGCCAGGGCGATGAAATTGTGTATGTCGAACGCGCCTACAGTGAACGCTCTGGCATGCAGGTGGTGCGCGCCATCGGCGGACGGGCGCCTTTGCACCTCACCTCTACTGGCAAGCTGTTTCTGGCGCTCGACGACCCGCAGCGTGTGCGCGCCTATGCCGCACGCACCGGGCTGGCTGGGCATACCCGCAACAGCATCACCCAGTTGCCAATACTCGAGCGAGAACTGGCCAAGGCACGCCAATATGGCATCGCCCGCGACAACGAAGAACTGGAACTTGGCGTGCGCTGCATGGCCGCAGGCGTTTTTGACGACCAGGGCAAACTGGTGGCAGGGCTGTCGATATCGGCCCCGGCCGATCGGCTCGATGAGGGTTGGCTACCCAAACTGCAGGCCACGGCACATGAGATCTCCCTGGCGCTGGGCTACCTCACCACCCAGGACTCCACTGGCAGATCCACCCAGACCTGAGACACCGTCACAAGGCCTGGAAAACCTGGGTTGACAATCAGCCCGCGCGAGTGGCCTGCAGCTTGGTACCCAGCGCAGGCAGAGACTCTACCCAGTTGCGTACACGCTGGGCATCGCCCAAACGGCTGAACTTGCCGGCCGAATCAAGAAAAACCATGATGAGCTTGCGCCCCGCGATTTGCGTCTGCATCACCAGGCACCGGCCTGCCTCGGAGATGTAACCGGTCTTTTGCAACCCGATGCTCCAGGTCGGGTTTTTCACCAGCCCATTGGTGTTGTTGTACTGCAAGGTCTTGTGCCCCACCGCGACCTCATAGCCCGGCGACGTGGAAAACTCACGCATCACCGGGTCTCCGTGCGCCACACTCACCAGCCGAGCCAGATCACGCGCGCTCGACTGGTTTTTGCTTGACAAGCCTGTGGGCTCGACATAACTGGTGTCGGTCATACCGATCGAACGGGCCTTGCTGTTCATCAAAGCGACAAACGCTTCCAATCCACCTGGGTAGGTGCGGCCCAGTGCATGCGCCGCACGGTTTTCACTGGACATCAGCGCCAGATGCAGCATCTCGCCGCGGGTCAGCGTGGTGCCTACGCTCAGGCGCGAGCGGCTGCCCTTTTCCGTATCCACATCATCCTGGGTGATGGTCAGTGGCTCATCCATGGGCAGGCGAGCCTGGGTGATGATGAGCCCCGTCATGAGCTTGGTCAGCGACGCGATGGGAAGCACCGCATGCTCGTTCTTGCTGACCAGAACCTCGTGCGTTTCCTGGTCAATCACCAAGGCCACACTGGACTTGAGATCGAGGGGGTCGTTGACCTGGTGCAATCCTGCCATCTGACCAAAAGACGGCTTGGCAGGCTCGTAGGCAACCCGCGCAGGTGCCTTGCTGGTGCGTGCCGTGGCACGCGCGGCCTTCGCCGACCCGGCGGACTTGCGCGGTGCCACGGCACGTTGGGCGCTCACGGTCTGGGCTTGCTGCTTTTTGGCCGCGGATTTCTTGCGTTCGCTCGCATGGGCGGCAGGAGACACCAGCGCGACGCTCACCACCAAGAGGCCCAAAGACTGAAGAAAACGATTCACTGCGGTGCGGAGGCGATGGTGCATCAAAGTGCTCCAAACGATAAGAAGTGTAGCGAGTGTACAGAATGAAAAAAAGTCGCGCAAGATCAACATCTTGCACGACTTTTCAAGAAAGTGAGTGAATTATAGATTCACATCTCAGCCCTGAGCGGCCACGCGGTCGGCTTTACTTTGCAGTTTATTCAACGCGCTCAGGTAAGCCTTGGCGGACGCCACCACGATGTCCGGGTCCGACCCCACGCCATTCACCACCCGACCGCTGTTTTGCAGGCGCACCGTGACCTCCCCCTGGCTCTCGGTGGAACCGCTGATGGCGTTCACCGAATACAAGACCATTTCGGCACCACTTTGAACGTGCGACTCGATGGCTTTGAGCGACGCATCCACCGGGCCATTGCCGTCGGATTGACCCCGAACTTCCTTGCCGTCCACAGTGAACACGATGGAGGCTTGCGGCCGCTCGCCCGTCTCACTGTGCTGAGAAAGCGAAACAAACCCAAATTGCTCCTTCTCGCTGGTCACACTTTCATCGCTCACCAGCGCCAGAATGTCCTCGTCAAAAATCTCGCTCTTGCGGTCGGCCAGTTCTTTGAACTTGGCAAAGGCGTTGTTGACATCGGTTTCGCTTTCCAG
>DAOPUP010000107.1:0-7456 GCA_035350655.1 Acidovorax sp.
GGGCCTCGACCTTTTTTTCGTCCACGCGCCGGTCGCCCGAGGTGATGACGAGCACCGCCGCGTCGTCGCTCTTGCGCCGAAAGATGATGCTCTTGGCCACCTGCCCCATCAGAATGCCCAGCAGATCGGCCGCCTGCTGCGCGGTGCGCGCGGCGTCGTCAAGCATGCGTGGCATGTGCGGGTGGCCGTAGGCCTGCAAGGCCGCCGCCACCCGCTGCACCCCTTCGGGCAGCGCCTTCAGCTCCGCGCCACACATGGCTTGCTCTGTCGGCGCCATCAGCCGGCCCTCTTGGCCAGCAACGCTGCGGCCGCACGCGATTGGGGCTTGCGGCCCAGGAAATCGCTGATGTGGGCGCCCGCGTCCACGAGCTTGTCGAGGTCGATGCCGGTTGCTATGCCCATGCCGTGCAGCATGTAGACCACGTCTTCGGTGGCCACATTGCCCGTGGCGCCCTTGGCGTAGGGGCAGCCGCCCAGGCCCGCCACCGAGGTGTCGTACTGCCACACACCCATCTCCAGCGTGGCCAGGGTGTTGGCCAGCGCCTGACCATAGGTGTCGTGGAAATGGCCCGAAATGTCGTTGATGTCGTAATGCTGCAGCGCCGCCTCGACGGCGCGCTGCACTTTGCGCGGCGTACCCACGCCGATGGTGTCGGCCACGCCCACATGCTGCACGCCGATCTGCTTCATCAGGCCCGCGAGATACGCCACGCGCTCGGGCGCCACTTCGCCTTCGTAGGGGCAGCCCACGGTGCAGCTCATGGCGCCGCGCACGGCCATGCCGGCGGCGAGCGCGGCCTCGACCACGGGTGCAAAGCGCTCGATGCTCTCGGCAATGGAGCAGTTGATGTTTTTCTGGCTGAAGGCCTCGCTGGCCGAGCCGAACACCACGATCTCGTCGGGCCGGTCACGCAGGGCCGCCTCAAACCCCTGAAGGTTGGGCGTGAGCACCGAATAAACGATGCCGCTCTGGCGCGCGATGCCGCCCATCACCTCGTGGTTGTCGGCCATCTGCGGCACCCACTTGGGACTCACGTAGCTGGTGACTTCGATATTCGTAAGGCCTGCATCCTGCAGACGGTGCACCAGGCCAATCTTGACGGCAGCGGGCACAGGAGATTTTTCGTTTTGCAGGCCGTCGCGCGGGCCCACATCGACGAGTTTGACGCGTTGGGGAATGCTCATGGAAAAGTCCTTGAATCGAATCTGCGGCGGGCGGCACGGTCAGTAGCCGCGCCCGGGGTCCACGATACCGGCAATGGGCTCGCCCCGCGCCAGGGCGCCGATCTTGCCCGCGATCTGGGCAATGCTCTCATCACGCAACGTGCGCGCCGAGGTGTGGGGGGTGAGGGTGATGCGCGCGTGGTTCCAGAAGGCATGGCCTGCGGGCAGCGGCTCTGTGCGAAACACGTCGAGCGTGGCGCCTGCCAGATGGCCGCTGTCCAGCAACGCCAGCAGGTCGGCATCCACCAGATGCGCGCCGCGCGCCACGTTGATGACGTAGCCGCCCGGCTGCAGGCGCGCCAGGTTGTCACGGTTCAGGATGTCCTGCGTTTCGGGCGTAAGCGGCAGCAGGTTGACCAGCACCCGGCTGGCGCCCAGAAAATCGTTGAAGCCGCTGGCGCCGCTGAAGCCGCGCACGCCGGTTATGGCTTTGGACGACCGGCTCCAGCCGTTCACCGGAAACTCGAACTGCGCCAGCGCCTTGGCCACACGCTCGCCCAGCACGCCCAGCCCCATCACGCCCACGGGGAAATCCTGGCGCAGACGGGGCTTGCGGAAGGACCACTGCCCCGCGCGCATGCCGGCCTCGTACTGGTCGAATTCGCGGAAATGGCGAATGACCGCATGGCACACATATTCAGCCATCTGCACGGCCATACCGGCATCGTCCAGGCGCACCACGCGGGCGCCGGGCGGCAGGTGCCGCTGCAGCAGCGCATCCACACCCGCGCCAATGTTAAACAGGGCTTTTATGCCCTGCTGTTCGTCCATGAACTGCTGGGGCGGCGCCCAGACCACGGCATAGTCGGCAACCGGGGCACCGGGTTGCCACACGGTGATATGGGCCTGCGGCAGGGCGGACTGCAGGCCCTGGAGCCAGGGCTCGGGCTTGGTGTCAGTACAGCAAAAAGTGATTTTCATGGACACCGAGCGTACCGTGACTGCCACCAAGGTGCCGTCACGCAACACAAAGCTTGAGCAGCTCTGCCCCTTCGGTCACCTGGTCGCCGGGCGCGTAGAGCAGCTCGGCCACCACGCCGTCGACCGGGGCGGCGATGGTGTGCTCCATCTTCATGGCCTCCATCACGGCCAGGGGCTGTCCCTTGGCCACGGTGTCGCCCGCCTGCACGGCAAACGAAACCACCTTGCCGGGCATGGGGGCCGTGAGGCGCCCGCCCTCGGCCGCGGCCTCGCCGGCATGGGCCAACAGGTCGATGGCGGTGATCTGCGTGGCGCCCAGCGGCGTGAAGACATGGTCCACCTCGCCTTGCGCATACACGGCAGCGCGCGTGCGCTGGCCGGCAAACTGTAATTCGATGCCCTGCCCTGTCCCCTGTGGAAGGGCGTTGAACACCAGCGGGCCCGCCACCTGCGAGGCGCCCTCACCGACGGCCAGGTGCCGGCTCCCACCGCGCGCATAGGTCAGCAAGGCCTTGGCATGCGCGCCGCCAAACTCGAACTCGAAACGGCGCTGCACCACGCCATGCGTGTGAAACCCATCGCGGCGGCTGAACGGGTCCACGCCCTCGCTGGCGCGCTCGCGCAGCAGGGTCTGTGCCACCGCGGCGGAAGCAGCCAGGGGCAGGCCTACGCTCTCCTGGTGGAACAACACGGCCTGCTCGCGCGGGATCAGTGCGGTGTCGAGGTTGGCCTGGGCAAACGACGCGGTGCGCGCCAAGCGGCGCAAAAACTGCACATTGGTCGCCAGGCCCACGATGTGGGTCTGCGCCAGCGCTTCGTCGAGCCGGGCCAGCGCCTGCTCGCGCGTGTCGCCGTGCACGATGAGCTTGGCCACCATGGAGTCGTAGAAGGGACTGATCGCATCGCCCTGGCGGACGCCGGAGTCCACGCGGACGGCACCACGCTCGAACGTCACGCATTCGGGCAAGCCGTAGACGTTGAGCGAACCCGTGGCGGGCAGGAAGTTGTTGTCGGGGTTCTCGGCGCAGATGCGGGCCTCGATGGCGTGGCCGGTGATGCGCAGCTCGTCCTGCTGCAGTGGCAGAGGCTCGCCCGAGGCCACGCGCAGCTGCCACTCCACCAGGTCCTGGCCGGTGATGGCCTCGGTGACGGGGTGCTCGACCTGCAGGCGGGTGTTCATTTCCATGAAGAAAAACACCATGCTGCCATCCGGGCGCTGCTCCACGATGAACTCCACCGTGCCCGCGCCCACATAGTTGACGGCACGCGCAGCCGCCACGGCGGCCAGCCCCATCTGGGCGCGCATCGCGGGGCTCAATCCCGGGGCGGGGGCTTCCTCCAGCACCTTCTGGTGGCGCCGTTGCACCGAGCAGTCGCGCTCGAAGAGGTACACGTAGTTGCCCAGCGTGTCGCCAAACACCTGGATCTCGATATGGCGCGGGCGCTGCACGTATTTTTCGATCAGCACCGCATCGTCGCCAAAGCTGTTGATGGCCTCGCGCTTGCACGAATCGAGCGCGGCGGCAAAGTCCTCGGCCTTGTCCACCGCACGCATACCCTTGCCACCGCCTCCGGCGCTGGCCTTGATGAGCACGGGGTAGCCGATGCGGTCAGCCTCGGCCTGCAGCAGGGCGCGGTCCTGGTTGGCGCCGTGGTAGCCGGGCACCAGCGGCACACCGGCTTTTTCCATGAGCTGCTTGGACTCGGCCTTGAGCCCCATGTCCTTGATGGCCGACGGGGGTGGGCCGATGAAGACCAGACCGGCTTCGGCACAGGCCTGCGCGAATTCTTCGTTCTCGCTGAGGAAGCCGTAGCCGGGGTGGATGGCCTGGGCGCCCGTGGCCTTGGCGGCATCGATGATGCGGTCCCAGCGCAGGTAGCTTTCCTTGGGTGCGCTGCCGCCGATGTGCACGGCCTCGTCGCAGACGGCCACATGCTTGGCATGCGCATCGGCATCGGAATACACCGCCACGGTCTTCACACCCAGGCGCTGGGCTGTGGCCGCAACTCGGCAGGCGATCTCGCCGCGATTGGCAATGAGGATCTTCTTAAACATGGCGACCTCCTGCGGCGAGATCGCCTGCGCACGCTGCGCGTGCCAGGCAATTTGCAGAAACAACCGCTTCGCGGCTGTTTTCACCGCGATTGGCAATCAGAATTTTTTTGAACATTTACGCCACCTTGGCAGAACCAGAAAAGAAAGAGGAAAGGTGCCGCAGCACCGCACACAGAAACTTGAACAGCACTACCAGCAGCAGCACCGACACCACCACCATCACCACCAGCGCGAAACCAAACGCCACCGGGTACTGCGTGGCCAGCCACACCACAGCCACCACCAGACCGTCCTCAAAAAATGACAGGCCCCAGTTGGAAAAAGGCTCGGGCGAGGTATTCACTGCGGCCCGCGTGGTCATCTTGGTGGCCAGGGCCGTGGCCGAGAGCGAGCCGCCCAGCAGCCCAGCCACGACGGCCATCGCGGCGTTGTCGGCGCCAAACACGCCATACGCCAACGCTGCGCCAGCGGGCACGCGGATGAAGGCGTGCACTGCATCCCAGGCGCTGTCCACCCAAGGCAGCTTGTCGGCAAAAAACTCCACCAGCAGCATGAAGCCGCTGACCAGCAACACCACCGGGTGCTGCAGCATGGCCAGGCCAGGGGGCAAAGGCATCCACCCCAGCACCCCCATCATGCCGACCAGAAACACCACGGCATACAGCCGAAACCCGCTGGCCCAACCCAGCGCTGCTGCCAGGGCCAGCAGGCTGGGCATGTCGAGCCGTGCTGTCGCAGTGGCTGCCGCGTCGCCCACGGCCCGCGCCGTGCCGGCATCGACATGCAGCCCCACTGTATGGAGCCATTGCACGATGTGGAGCCAGAGGGTGTCCATGGGCGAGTGCGAACAGTTCAGGCCACCAACCAGTTGGGCTTGCGTTTGTTCAAAAAGGACTGCACGCCCTCCTTGCCTTCGTCGCTCGCGCGGATCTCGGCAATGCCCTCCACCGTGGCTGCGATCAGGCCCGCGTTGATCTCGCGCTCGGCCACATCCATCACCAGCTTTTTGCAGGCGCGCACGGCATTGGGGCTGGCGCTGGTCAGTGCCTTGAGCAGCGCATCGACCCTGGCATCGAGTTGATCGGCTGCCACCACCTCGTGCACGAAACCGATGCGCAAGGCCTCGGCCGCGCCAAACCGCTCGGCCGTGAGAAAGTAGCGGTGCGCGGACCGCGCGCCCATGGCGCGGATCACATAGGGGCTGATGGTGGCGGGGATCAAGCCCAGCTTGACCTCGCTGAGACAAAAGCCTGCCGTATCCACCGCCACGGCCATGTCGCACGCGGCCACCAGACCCATGCCGCCGGCGTACACATCGCCTTGCACACGCGCGATCGTGGGCTTGGGGCACTCGTAGATCACGCGCAACATCGCGGCCAGCTGGCCCGCGTCGGCCAGGTTCTCATCGCGCGTGTAGTCGGCCATGCGGCGCATCCAGTGAAGGTTGGCGCCTGCGCAGAAGGCCGGGCCTTCGGCGGCCAGCACCACAGCGCGCACATCGGCGCGTCCGCCCACGTCGGTAAAGGCGGCGGTGATCTCGGCAATGACTTCATCGCTGAAGGCGTTGCGGATGTCCGGCTGCGTGAGCGTGATGCGCGCCACGGCGCCGGATTGGGTGATGGACAGGTTCTGGCTCATGGCAATCGGCAGGGTCAGGGCTGCGAAAGGGTCTGCAGGTAATAGACAAGGTCCAGCTCGGGGCAAGGCTGGCCCAGGGCGGTCAATGCGGCGGTGATCTGGCCACGGTGGTGCGTGCCATGGTTGAACACATGGGCCAGCGTGGCGGCAAAGGGCAGCGACGCCGGGGTTCCGCGCAGGGTGGTGTAGTCAAGCGTGCCTCTCCAGCACTCCGGGCCCCACGCAGCGATCAGCGGCGCCCAGCGCGCTGCGCCCTCGCGCAGGCTGGCCGCCAGCCGATGCCGGTCGGTTTCGATCTCGGCGTCCAGCGCGACGCGGGGCGAGGTGCCTTCAGAAAAACGCACGAACCACAGGCGGTGCTCGCCCACCAACAGATGGTTCAGCGTGCCGTGGATGCTTTTGAAAAACAGGCCCATGTCGCGCCGGTAGTCGTCGTCGGAAAGCGGCTGCACCGCTGCGAGCAAACGGTCCGTGGCCCACACGTTGTAGCGTGCGAGCAGGTCGAAATGCGCGTTCCAGGCCACGCTCATGGCGCAGCGCGGGTGGCCAGCACCCGGCTCCAGAATGCATCGAGCGCGGCCAGCGATTTGGTGCGCGCCTCGGGGTTGCCACCCTGGTGCACACCCTGCGCCGAGCTGCCGTTGGGCACGTCGGTGCGCAAGCGTACGGGGGCCTGGCCGTCAAAGCCGTGGTAGCTGCCCTCATACACATGCACGGTGACGTCGCTGCCGGCCCGCGCCTGCAACTGGTGCGCATAGTCCACACAGGGCTGCGCGGGCGTCCAGTCGTCGAGCGCGCCCAGCTGCATCAACAAGGGCACGCTCTCCAACACCGCCTGGCGCTCACGCAAAGGCCCGCAGCCCGGATAGAACAAGGCGGCACCCGCGATCGGCGGCTCGCCCGCTGCGGGATGCGCGCGGCGCTGCTCCAGCAGGTCCAGAGCGGTGGTCGCACCGTTGGACCAGCCCAGCACCCCGATGCGCCGGACATCCACCTGCGGCTGCGCGGCCAGCCACACCAGGGCCGCGCGGGCATCCTGTGCGCGTTGTGCCACGCTCACAATGCGCTCGCGGTAACGGGTCTGGCAGACCTGCCGCAGGCCGCGTGAGCCGAAGCTGTCGGGCATCAGCACGGCGGTGCCCGCAGCCTGCAGGCGTTCGGCCGCTTCACGGAAACGCTCGGACAAGCCCCCACCCTTGGCGTACAGCCCGCCACAGCCATGCAATGCCAGCACAGCCGGGTGCTGCCCGGGCCCGGGCACCGCCAGCCAGTGGGCGTGCAGCACCCCACCCGACGGCAGGGGCAGCTCCACGCGCTGCAACGTGGGCGCGGCCTGTGCCAGGCACAAGCCCCACCCCATGGCAGTGCAGGTCAGCAGGCGGCGAAGGCGAGAAGACAGGACCATGGCGGCGCTTGGCAGCATGGCCATCACATGCGGAACAGGCCGAACTTCGTGTCTTCGATGGGCGCATTGCGCGTGGCCGCCAGGCCCAGCGCCAGCACGCGGCGCGTGTCGGCCGGGTCGATCACGCCGTCATCCCACAGGCGGGCGGTGGCGTAGTAGGGGTGGCCCTGGTCTTCGTACTGGCGGCGGATGGGGGCCTTGAAGGCTTCTTC
>DAOPUP010000108.1:0-7349 GCA_035350655.1 Acidovorax sp.
GCGACACCATCGCCACCGGCGTGATCACTGCCTGCAAGGCCGTGAACCTGTCGGTGCCGCTGGTCGTGCGCATGAAGGGCACGAACGAAGAGCTGGGCAAGAAGCTGCTGGCTGAAAGTGGCCTGCCCATCATCGCCGCAGACACCATGGCCGAAGCTGCGACGAAGATCGTTGCGGCAGTGTCCAAATAATTTTGCGGGACAGACCGCAGGCCGCGCAGCGGACAAGCTCTGTCCCCAACTGACTAGGAAACTTTCATGTCGATCTACATCAACAAAGACACCAAGGTCATCACCCAGGGCATCACGGGCAAGACCGGCCAGTTCCACACCGAAAAGTGCCAGGAATACGCGAATGGCAAGAACGCCTTCGTGGCAGGTGTGAACCCCAAGAAGGCCGGCGAGTCGATCTTCAACATCCCGATCTACGCCTCCGTCAAGGAAGCCGCAACGCAAACCGGCGCCACCGTGTCGGTGATCTACGTGCCGCCTGCAGGCGCTGCCGCTGCCATCTGGGAAGCCGTCGAAGCCGACCTGGACATGGCGATCTGCATCACCGAAGGCATTCCTGTGCGCGACATGCTGGAAGTGCGCAACAAGATGAAGGCCAAGGAAGCCGCCGGCGGCAAGAAGACGCTGCTGCTGGGCCCCAACTGCCCCGGCATCATCACGCCCGACGAAATCAAGATCGGCATCATGCCGGGCCACATCCACCGCAAGGGCCGCATCGGCGTGGTCTCGCGCTCGGGCACGCTGACCTACGAAGCCGTGGCCATGCTGACCGAAGTGGGCCTGGGCCAGTCCACGGCCGTGGGCATTGGTGGCGACCCCATCAACGGTTTAAAGCACATCGACGTGATGCGCGCCTTCAATGACGATCCCGACACCGACGCCGTCATCATGATCGGCGAAATCGGCGGCCCCGACGAAGCCGAAGCCGCCCAGTGGTGCAAGGCCAACATGAAGAAGCCCATTGTCGGCTTCATCGCGGGCGTGACGGCTCCGGCCGGCAAGCGCATGGGCCATGCGGGCGCGCTGATCTCTGGCGGCGCCGACACGGCCGACGCCAAGCTCGCCATCATGGAAGAGTGCGGTTTCGTCGTGACGCGCAATCCCTCGGAACTGGGCAAGCTGCTCAAGGCCCAGCTCAAGTAACTGCGCCGTTCGCCGTCCGTAAGCACAATTACGGACGCGCCTCACGGCACAGCCCGCTAGACTGGCGGCTCCAATAAAAACAGAAGCGCCCGAAACCCTGGTTTCGGGCGCTTCTTGCATTCATAACAATGGAGTGAAGTCATGGAATTTTTGCACAGTGCCGATTTCTGGATCGGTCTCATCAAGATCGTCTGGATCAACATCATCCTCTCCGGTGACAACGCCGTGGTCATCGCGCTGGCCGCGCGTTCTCTGCCGCCGCACCAGCAACGCAAGGCCGTTTTCTGGGGCTCCGGCGCAGCCGTGGTGCTGCGCATCGTGCTGACCGTGGTGGCCGCCAAGCTGCTGGAGCTGTCGTTCCTGCAGATCATCGGAGGCTGCCTGTTGCTGTGGATCGGCTTGCAGCTGCTGAGCGACGACGGCGACGAGGAGGGCGAATCCAAGTCCCATGGCAACCTCATGGCCGCCGTGCGCACCATCCTGATTGCCGACCTGGTGATGAGCCTGGACAACGTGATTGCCGTGGCGGCCGCAGCGCATGGCAACATCGTGCTGCTGGTGCTGGGTCTGGCCATCAGCATCCCGCTGGTGATCTTCGGCAGCACGCTGATGATCAAGCTCATGGAGCGTTATCCGTTCATCGTGGTCCTGGGTGCGGCACTGATCGGCTGGGTGGGCGGAGAAACCATTGTCAGCGATACTTCGTTGCACGACTTCGCGCTGGCCCATCCCGCCCTGCACTATGTGGCCGCCGCGCTGGGGGCCACGTTCGTGGTGGGCATCGGCAAGTTCTGGCCACGGACCCGGCGCGCCGCAGCCGCGCCGTAACTCGAACGGCATGGGTACCTGACAATCCTGTGCACACCCATGCAGCGCCCTGGACCGCATCCGTCGGCAAATGCGGCTTTTGGGGGCAACTGCCCGCAACCACTCCGGCCTACGCCCCACCGAATGGGCTTTGACCGGGCGCAGAACTTGCTCATTGCGACGGCAGCAGCTTGCGCTGCCGTTCGCTCGTCTATGATGCGCGATGCGATGCAGATGGCCTGACATGGCAGATTTCCAGGAGACTGTGATGGAACTTCCCGCTGGCCGGAACACGGCACATTCGCCGTCTTCCGGCGCCTGACGACGCGCGCGGCAACTTCCATGACCTTTCAATTCTTCGCCCGCACCGACCGCGGACGGGTGCGCACCAACAACGAAGACGCGGTGGCCGTCGACATCAACGCGCAATTGGCCATTCTGGCCGACGGCATGGGCGGCTACAACGCAGGCGAAGTGGCCAGTACCATGGCCACCGACTTCATTCGCACAGAAATGGCGCGCTGGCTGGCCTACGCGGGCCCGAGTGTGCAGCCTATCGATGTGCGAAGAGCGCTCGAAATCTGCGTGGATAACGCGAACCAGGCCATTTGGGGCACCGCCCTCTCCAACCCCCGCTATACCGGCATGGGCACCACGCTGGTGGTGGGCGTATTTCGGGGCGACCGGCTGATTTTGGGGCACATCGGCGACTCTCGCTGCTACCGCCTGCGCGACGGCGTGCTGCAACAGATCACGCATGATCATTCCTTGCTGCAGGAGCAGCTGGACGCCGGCCTGCTCACGCCCCAACAGGCCGCAGCATCCACCCACCGCCACCTTGTCACGCGGGCGCTGGGTGTGGAGCCCTCTGTGCAGATGGACGTGAACGAATTCCAGGTAGCGCCTGAGGACCTGTTTCTCATGTGCTCGGACGGCCTGACCGACATGGTGTCAGACGCCGACATCGCGGAAATGGCCCGCGCACGCTTGCCACCAGAAGAAAAAGCCGCTTTACTCATCGATACCGCCAACGCCCAGGGAGGGCACGACAACATCAGCGTAGTGCTGGTGCATGCGGCGATGGCCGGCAAGAAACGGCGCTTCATGTCCCGATGGAGCAGAGCTGCATGATGCCGTTCACACCCATAACCATTAACACCCCCAGGAGTGGAACATGCCCCGATTGATCGTTTCGATCGACAGCGTTGTCATCAAAGAGGTCCAGCTGACCAAGGCGCGCACCACACTGGGCCGGCGCCCCTACAACGACATCGTCATCGACAATCCGGCCGTCAGTGGCGAGCATGCCGTTTTACACCTGTCGGGCAACGCAGTGGAAATTGAAGACCTGGGCAGCACCAATGGCACCTATGTCAACACCAAGGCCATCCAGCGCCAGACACTGCACGACGGCGATGTGATTGAGGTGGCCAAGTACATCATCCGCTTCCACCATAAAGTGGAGGTCGATCACTTTGCGAAAACCACGCACGCCAAACCCGGCTCGTTGCCGCCGCCCGCCCTGGCGCCCAGACCCTCCGTTGCCGTGAAACCAGCGGCTGCCGCGCCGCTCCCGGCCGTCATTCGCGTGCTCTCGGGCAGCGCCGCCGGTCGCGAGGTGGCGCTGTTGAAAGTAGTCACCATCATCGGCAAGCCCGGCGTGGCCGTCGCCTCCATCACCAAGCGCCACGGGGGCCATGTGCTGGTCCATGTCGAAGGGGACGACATGCCCCTGCTCAACGGCACGCCCATCGAGACCGACGCTCCCCTGCACCACGGCGACCGCATCACCCTGGCAGGCACCGACATGCAATTCCAGCAAGGCTGACGACTTTGGGGGCCTGCAGGCAGGCCCAGCTCCACCCACACCGGGCTACACATCGGTGGGAGATCTGACTGCTGAAAAATTCTCCACGTCAACCCAAGGGCACGGCACGGCGCAGCATGGCGCGGGCGCAGCCACTGCGGCGCCATGCAGACGCCCCACGACAAACGAGTGCCCGCAAGGTGTGCGGCAGCATCCCGTGACACTTAGGGCGCGACAAAAATGTCAAGCCACAGCGCACACCCGTTGCGCCCGAACAAATTTGCCCGCAAAAAATCACCGCCACCGTTGCAATGGGCCCCACGCACTGCGAAGATAGGGTGGCACAGAACCTGCTCTAACCTGTGAGCAATTGCAACTTTCCAAGGAGTTTTATATGAAGCGCTCTCTGCAAAAGGGTTTTACCCTGATCGAACTGATGATCGTGGTCGCGATCATCGGCATTCTGGCCGCCGTGGCCCTGCCTGCGTACCAGGACTACACGGTCCGTGCCCGTGTGTCTGAAGTGATTCTGGCGGCATCGTCTTGCCGCACCACGATCACCGAAGCTCTGCAAACTTCTCCTACGACTAATGCCCAATCTGCCATCAGTGGCTGTGAGATTTCCAACACCAAGATGGTGGTGGGAGGCTCCTCGAGTGTCGACGGCGTGATCACGGTGGTTGGCAGCGCCGGCGCCCTGGGTGGCGCCGTCACGGCCACGGCCAACACGATCCGTCTCGTGCCGTACATCAACGGCACGGCTGTTGTTGGCAATACCGATGGCGGCAAGACCGTTACAGAATGGCGCTGCGGTCCTGCAGGCACCAACCCCCTGCCCGCAAAATACCTGCCCGGTTCTTGCAAGAACGCAGGTTGATCGCCTGACCAAGGCATTGCTCTGACAACAAGAGGCCGCAAAGCGGCCTCTTTTTTTGCATATCGATTCCTCGCGCATGAAACCTGACTTCGCTCACCACAACACTTCGCTCTGGGCCGGGCTGCTCACCCTCGGCCTGGCCGCAGGCTGGCTTCTTCCCAACCACTGCGCGCCGTAGCTGGCTTTTTATGCCAACCGCAGGCGCACGACATCGCCTGGGCGTAGGCACTGCAAGTGCTAACGCACTGCGAAGATAGGCTGGCACAGAACCTGCTCTAACCTGTGAGCAATTGCAACTTTCCAAGGAGTTTTATATGAAGCGCTCTCTGCAAAAGGGTTTTACCCTGATCGAACTGATGATCGTGGTCGCGATCATCGGCATTCTGGCCGCCGTGGCCCTGCCTGCGTACCAGGACTACACGGTCCGTGCCCGTGTGTCTGAAGTGATTCTGGCGGCATCGTCTTGCCGCACCACGATCACCGAAGCTCTGCAAACTTCTCCTACGACTAATGCCCAATCTGCCATCAGTGGCTGTGAGATTTCCAACACCAAGATGGTGGTGGGAGGCTCCTCGAGTGTCGACGGCGTGATCACGGTGGTTGGCAGCGCCGGCGCCCTGGGTGGCGCCGTCACGGCCACGGCCAACACGATCCGTCTCGTGCCGTACATCAACGGCACGGCTGTTGTTGGCAATACCGATGGCGGCAAGACCGTTACAGAATGGCGCTGCGGTCCTGCAGGCACCAACCCCCTGCCCGCAAAATACCTGCCCGGTTCTTGCAAGAACGCAGGTTGATCGCCTGACCAAGGCATTGCTCTGACAACAAGAGGCCGCAAAGCGGCCTCTTTTTTTGCATATCGATTCCTCGCGCATGAAACCTGACTTCGCTCACCACAACACTTCGCTCTGGGCCGGGCTGCTCACCCTCGGCCTGGCCGCAGGCTGGCTTCTTCCCAACCACTACGCGCCGTGGCTGGCCTTTCATGCCAACGCCTGGGTGGCGTGCGCGCTCTTGCTGATCGCGCTGCGGGGCCTCTACCTCACCAAAGGGCCCGTTGGCCTGACACCGGGGGGGCTGGCACTGGTTCTCGTGGCCGCCATTCCGTGGATTCAGCACTGGACTGGGCTGCTGCCCTTGCGCAGCGATGCCGCGTTGATCTCTCTTTGCCTGGCAGGGGCTGCATTCGCCTATATCGTGGCCCAGCATTGGAGCAAAGCCAGCCCGCTGCGGCCGGCAGCCTATGTACTGACGGCGATGGCCATCGCCGCAGTCATTTCTACCGCGCTGGCAACCTACCAGTGGCTGGGCCTGGCCAACGATCTGGGGTTGATGGACATTTGGGTTCTGCCCTTTTCCGAGGGCACCCGCCCCTATGCCAACATGGGGCAACCCAACCAACTGGCGTCTTTGCTGCTGTGTGGATTGCTGGGTATCGCCTGGCACAGGCATACAGGCGCACTTGGGAA
Source organism: Acidovorax sp. (assembly GCA_035350655.1). Taxonomy (GTDB): domain Bacteria; phylum Pseudomonadota; class Gammaproteobacteria; order Burkholderiales; family Burkholderiaceae_C; genus Acidovorax. Next base: position 6,115 of record DAOPUP010000108.1, read on the forward strand.
ACCACTGGGTCTGGCGCTGGCGGCCTGGATTGTTTGGGGCATTGCACTGACCGAGTCCAGAACGGCACTGCTCACGCTGGTTGCTGGCATGGTTTTCCTGACCGTGAGAGCGCCCGCCTTTTTAAAGACAAATGAAGTTCGCGCGGGTCAGGCGATTTTTTCTTTTTATCTTCTTTGCCTTTTTGGCAAGGCCCGCTTCGCCCAAATCCTTGGCCTTGACATGCCCCTGTCCGTCTTGGAGCGTTCTGCCGGAGAACTCAGAACGTCGCTGTGGAAAATGGCTGTGGATGCGAGTTTGCAAAGCCCCTGGGTTGGAAATGGCTGGGGAAAATCCACAATTGGGTATTTCAACGTTTTTGAAAAATACAGAGAAAAATTTGGCAACACCTATTTTGAACACAGTCACAATCTCTTTCTGGATCTTGTGTTGTGGGTAGGCTGGCCATTGGCGATAGTTATTTCTCTTTTGGCGGTATTTTGGCTTTACCGGGCGATACGCTGCATTAACAAGCCGCAGAAGCTTTTTGTCTTCGCCGCCATGGCCGTTTTGCTAATACATTCCATGCTAGAGTTTCCGCTGCATTACGGTTATTTTCTCTGGCCCTTTTGCATCCTGGCAGGATCTCTGGCAGTTGATTTTGAAAAAGGAATGACCGGCCGCTTTGCGTTGCCGCGCTCTGTGGCGTTCGGCATTTTCTCTGGGTTGATACTGCTGGAAACCATCGTAGTGATCGATTATTTGAAGATCGAAGAGGCTTTCACAGAGCTTCGGTTTCAGATTGCCAGAATCGGGACAGGACATGACGAAACGCTTCCCAAAACTTTTTTCTTGACTGACTGGCCTGATGTCATTGCATTGACAAGAAAAACCCCCTCTACAGGAATGAAAGAGGATGAGATAAAGCACTGGCAGGCACTGATGATTTACAACACCTCTCCCTTGGCCATTCGAAAAGTCATTGGCGCCTATAAGCTCAACGGCAACGAAATGGAGGCCAAGGCTTGGGCATTGCGCACATGCTGGCTACTGTCCGATAAAGCTTGTGCAGGGCTGTACGACGAATGGCAGGTGGGCTCATCGGTAAAACCTGCAGGCAATTGAGAATCTTGGGGGCTAGCCTCCGATTAGCCCATTGCTCCGGTACGCCATGGTCTACCGGAGGGCACTCACCCCGCCACCCCAGCCCCCCCCGCCACATAACTCCCCGATTTCCCCCCATGCTTCTCCACCACGC
>DAOPUP010000109.1:0-7328 GCA_035350655.1 Acidovorax sp.
AGCAGGCCTGGGCCGACTGGCTCAAGCACCAGACCATGCTGGTCAATGAAAACCGACTGAACCTGGCCGACGCCCGTGCCCGCCAGTACCTGGCCCGGCAAATGGAGAACCACTTTTTCGGCAGCGGCGCCGATGCGGCAGCCGGCTACGTGCCCCCCAGCGCCTGAATTCCCGCCCAGATTTCCCGCGCCCCATGCCCGAGACCGTGGACTGGTTGCCGGACGGCACCCCCTACAGCCCGCGGTTTGGCGACCGCTACCACAGTGAAAACGGCGGCCTGGACCAGGCCCGGCGCGTTTTCCTGCACGGTTGCGGCTTGCCTGCTGCCTGGGCCGGGCAGCCGCAGTGGCGCATTCTGGAAACCGGTTTTGGCTTTGGCCTGAACTTTCTGGTGACCTGGGCCGCCTGGCGGGCCGACCCGCTGCGCCCCACGCTGCTGCACTTTGTTTCGACCGAAGCCTGGCCCGTCAGCGCAGCCGACCTGCTGAGGGCCACCACCGCCCACCCGGACCTTGCACCGCTGACCGAGGAGCTGCACCGCCAGTGGTGGGGCCTGCTGCCGGGCGTGCACCGCCTGCGCTTTGATGGGGGCCGCGTGCTGCTCACGCTGTACGTGGGTGACACGCAGACCCAGTTGCGCCAGCAGCATCTGACCGTGGATGCGGTCTACCTCGACGGCTTCAGCCCCCAGCGCAACCCAGACATCTGGGACCTGCACACCCTCAAGGCCGTGGCACGCTGCTGCCGCCGCGGCACGCGGCTGGCCACCTGGACCATAGCCCGCGCCGTGCGCGATGCCCTGGCCCAATGCGGGTTCGAGGTGTCGCGCGTGCCCGGCGTTCCGCCCAAGCGCGACAACCTGCATGCCGTCTACAACCCGCGCTGGGAACCGCGCAGCACGCGCCAGCCCGAGGCCCTACCGGAGCCTGTGCTCCCCGGACCCTGCATCGTGATCGGCGGCGGCATTGCCGGGGCTGCCACCGCCGCCAGCCTGGCCCGGCGGGGCTGGCAGGTGATGGTGCTGGACCAGGCCGCCGCGCCAGCGGCAGGCGCATCGGCCCTGCCCGCCGGGGTGTTTGCGCCCCATGTGTCTCCCGACGACAGCGTACTCTCGCGCCTGTCGCGCAGCGGCGTACGCACCACGCTGCAGCAGGCCGGCTGGCTGCTGAACGAAGGCGTGGACTGGTCCCCTTGCGGCGTACTGGAGCACCGCACCGACGGCACGGCCGGCCTGCCGGACGGCTGGGCCAACGGACCGGGCGCCGCCTGGAGCCAGCCCGCACCACCGGCCGCCCTGGCCCAGGCCCGGCTGCCGCCCGACACCACCGCCTGCTGGCACCTGCAGGCCGGCTGGGTGCGCCCGGCCCGTCTGGCCCAGGCCTTGCTGGCGCAGCCTGGCATCCGGTGGCAGGGGGGTTGCGAGGTGGCCCGGTTGCGCCGCACCGAGCACCCCGCGGGCGAAGGCAGCGCACCGGTCTGGGCCTGGCAGGCACTGGACGCCCAGGGCCAGGTGCTCGCCGAGGCGCCCACCCTGGTCATCGCCGCAGGCGCCGGCAGCCGGCCGCTGCTCAGCCACCGCTGGCCCCTGCAGCCCGTGCGGGGGCAAGTATCCTGGGGCGTCCATGCGGACTCGGCTGCGCCGCTGCTGCCGTTCCCGGCCAACGGCCATGGCAACCTGGTGCCGCGGTTTCCACTGCAGAACGACCCCGGGGGCCGCACCGCCTGGGTGATGGGCTCCACCTTCGAGCGGGACGTCGAGGCCCTGCCGCCCTCCGCCGCCGATGTCCTGGCGGCCCACGCCACCAACCGGGCCAAGTTGCAGACCCTGCTGCCGCAGATCGCGCCGCAGCTGGAGGCGGCGTTCGCCGCAGCGCCCCCCCCTCTTGGCGCCGGCCCATCGCCTGCGGACCTGCCCATGGCAGATTCCGCCGTGCGGTCCTGGGCTGCCGTGCGCTGCACGGCACCCGACCGCCTGCCCATCGTGGGTCCAGTGAACGCGGCAGAACTTCCGGGGCTGTGGGTCTGCACCGCCATGGGCGCACGCGGGCTGAGCCTGGCGCTGCTGTGCGGCGAACTGCTGGCGGCCCGTCTGCAGGGCGAGCCCCTGCCGCTGGATGCCAAGCTCGCCAAAGCCCTGGGCACCGAGCGCCTGAAGTAGGCAGGCCCGGCTCCAGCCCGAAGCCCTCGCCAACCCGCGCCAACCCTTGCTTATAAACAAATAAACATATTGGCAATACAAAACAATAGTTTGTATTCATATGCATGCCCCCTACAGTCGCGGCCATGCATGATTTCGCGTTTATTTTTGCGGGCTTTGCCGTTGGGCTGATTGTGGGCCTGACCGGCGTGGGCGGCGGCTCGCTGATGACGCCCGTGCTGATTTTCTTCTTTGGCGTCAAACCCCACCTGGCCATTGGCACCGACCTGCTGTTCGCCGCCTTCACCAAGCTGGGCGGCACCGTGAGCATGGCGCGCCAGCGTCTGGTGCCGTGGCGCGTGGTGGGCCTGCTGTGCGCGGGCAGCATTCCGGCGGCACTGGCTGCGCTGTGGCTGCTGCACCGCATGGGGCCGGCCACGGCGCAGGCGCAACAGCTCATGACCAGCACGCTGGGCATCGCCCTGCTGCTCACGGCCGCGGCCACCGCCTACAAGGTACTGGCCTTCTCGCCACAGCGCCAGGCCGCTGAACTGGCGGCGCGCCGCGCCCATGCCGCCAACGCCACCGAGCCGCGCCACTGGAGCCTGCCGGTGCTGCTGGGGGCGGTGATCGGCACGCTGGTCACCTTCACTTCGGTGGGCGCGGGTGCCATTGGCGTCACCGTGCTGTTGCTGGTGTTTCCGCACCTGCCGCTGCCGCGTATCATCGCCGCCGACATCGCCTACGCCGTGCCGCTCACGCTAGTGGCTGGCCTGGGCCACGCGTCGCTGGGCTCGGTCGACTGGCCGCTGCTGCTGCAACTGCTGGCGGGCTCGCTGCCCGGCATCTGGCTGGGCTCGCGCCTGGTTTCCCGCACGCCCGAGCGCCTGATCCGCTCGGCCCTGTCGGTCCTGCTCGCCTGGGCAGGCGCCAAACTGGTTCTGATCTGAGTTTTTACGATGTACCACTACACAGCCTTCGACAAACAGTTCGTGCAACAGCGCGCGCGCCAGTTCCGTGACCAGCTCACGCGCTGGCAAGGCGGCAAGCTGAGCGAGGACGACTTCCGCCCCCTGCGCCTGCAAAACGGCTGGTATGTGCAGCGCTACGCGCCCATGCTGCGCGTGGCCGTGCCCTATGGCGAGATCGCCAGCCGGCAGCTGCGCGTGCTGGCGCAAATTGCCCGTGAGTACGACGAGCCCGAAGCGGCCGTCTTCCAGGCCGCCATGGAAGGCCAGGGCAAGCTCGGGACCACCTTCCTGCCCAAGAACTGCGCCCACTTCACCACGCGCACCAATGTGCAGTTCAACTGGATTCCGCTGTCCAAAAGCGCCGACGTGATGGACCTGCTGGCCAGCGTTCAGCTCCATGGCATCCAGACCAGCGGCAACTGCATCCGCAACACCACCACCGATGCCCTGGCAGGCATTGCCGTGGACGAGATCGTGGACCCCCGCCCCTATGCGGAAATCATCCGCCAGTGGACCACGCTGCACCCCGAATTCGCATTTCTGCCGCGCAAGTTCAAGATCGCCATCAGTGGCGCCCGGGACGACCGCGCCGCCACCGGCTGGCACGATGTGGGCCTGCACCTGGTCAAAAACGCGGCGGGTGAGATCGGCTTCAAGGTGTTTGTGGGCGGCGGCATGGGCCGCACGCCGGTCATTGGCACGGTGATCCGCGAGTTCCTGCCCTGGAACCAGATCATGAATTACATCGAGGCCATCGTGCGCGTGTACAACGAGCATGGCCGCCGCGACAACAAGTACAAGGCCCGCATCAAGATCCTGGTCAAGGCCGAAGGCCAGCAGTACATCGACGATGTCGAAGAAGAGTACCGCCAGATCGTGGAGATCGACGGTGGCCCGCACACCATCCCGCAGGCCGAATTCGACCGGGTGGCGGCCTGCTTCGTGGCGCCCCGGCTCGCCAGCGTGCCCGATGTGGAACCCACGGCGCTGCAAGCGTCTTTGCAGGCCCAGGCCACCGAGCATGTGGCCTTTGGCCGCTGGCTCCGACGCAACGTGCATGCGCACCAGAACCCGCAGCTGCGCGCCGTGACGCTGTCGTTCAAGCGCCCTGGCCAGTCGCCCGGCGATGCCACCAGCGACCAGCTCATCGCGCTGGCCGACCTGGTGGACCACTACTCGGCCGGAGAAGCCCGTGTGACGCACGACCAGAACGTGCTGCTGCCCTGGGTGCATGGCAGCCAGCTGTTTGCCCTGTGGCAAGAGGCCAAGGCCCTGGGCCTGGCCAGCGCCAACGTGCAGCTGCTCACCGACATGATCGCCTGCCCCGGCGGCGATTTCTGCGCGCTGGCCAATGCGCGCTCGCTGCCCATTGCCGAGGCCATCACCCAGCGTTACCAGGACCTGGACGAACTCGACGACATCGGCGAGATCGACCTGCACATCAGCGGCTGCATCAACAGCTGCGGCCACCACCACAGCGGCCACATCGGCATTCTGGGCGTGGACAAGGACGGCAAGGAGTGGTACCAGGTCACGCTGGGCGGCTCGGACGGCTCCGCGCTGTCGGGTGCTGCCGTGGCCGGCAAGGTGATCGGCCCCTCGTTCTCGGCAGCCGAAGTGCCCGACGTGATCGAGGCCGTGCTCGGCACCTACCGCGACCTGCGCGAGAGCGGCGAAACCTTCCAGAACACCGTGCACCGCACGGGCCTGGACCCGTTCAAGGAAGCCGCCAAGCAAGCCCGCCACAAAGAACAAGAAACCGCTGCTGCCTGAACAGGCGCCCTACAGCACAGCCCCACAGACATGATGTTGAAACTACTCGCCGCCCAAGACCACCAGCCGCCCGCACAAGGGGATGCCCGTACCGTGGCCCTGCCCAACGATGCGGACGCCCTGGCCCTGCCGCTCGATGGCGTGGAACGCGTGGACCTGCATTTCCCCAGCTTCACCGATGGCCGCGCGTTCAGCCAGGCCTTCCTGCTGCGCCGCCGCCGTGGCTTCGCGGGCGATATCCGCGCCACCGGCGATGTGCTGATCGACCAGCTGGTGCAAATGCAGCGCACGGGGTTTTCGAGTGCCGTGCTGCGCGAGGGCGTGGATGTGGCCGACGCCCAGCGCCAGTTCGAGCTGTTCCCCGGCTTCTACCAGGGCGACGCCGTGCAGCCCCAGCCCCACTTCGCCAAGGCCGCATGATGTCCAGCAGCTCCAGCCTGTTCTCGCGCGCCACACCAGCCAGGGCCACCGAGGTGCACGCCCACGCCAGCGCCACGTTCGACGCCAAACTGGCCGAAACGCAAGACCTGCTGCGCCAGGCCGCCGCCCTGGGCGCCGATGCCGTGACCCAGGCGTCCAGCCTGGGCGCCGAGGATGTGGTCATCACCCACCTCATCAACGCGCTGCAGCTCGACATGCCGGTCTTCGTGCTGGAAACCGGCGCGCTGCACACCGAAACCCTGGCCCTGCTGGAACGCACCCAGGCCCATTCGCGTGCCCCCGTCACGGTGTACCGCCCAGAAGCCGAGGCAGTGATCCACTTCATCCGCACCAATGGCCAGGATGCGATGTACCAGAGCATCGACCTGCGCAAGGCCTGCTGCGGCATCCGCAAGATGGAGCCACTGGCCCGCGCCCTGGCCGGCAAAAGCGCCTGGATCACCGGCCTGCGCCGCGAGCAATCCAACGCCCGCGCCGATGTGCCGCTGATCGACACCACCGAAGTCGCCAGCAAGAATCTCACCAAGTTCAACCCGCTGGCCAACTGGACCTGGGGCGACGTGTGGCACTACATCGCCACCCACGCTGTGGACTACAACCCGCTGCACGACCAGTTCTTCCCCAGCATCGGCTGCGCGCCCTGCACGCGCGCCATCAGCCTGGGCGAAGAGTTCCGCTCGGGCCGCTGGTGGTGGGAGGATGAGGCGGCGAAAGAGTGCGGCTTGCACGCCAAGAACTAACCCACCGAGAGCCTCGACATGAACGCCCGCACCGAGTCTGCGCTGCTTGAGAAGAAAACCAACGACATGAGCCACCACCTGAACAACTCGCACCTCGACGCCCTGGAAGAAGAAACCATCTTCATCCTGCGCGAGGTCGCTGCCGCCTTCGAGCGCCCCGCCCTGCTGTTCTCGGGCGGCAAGGATTCGCTCGTCATGCTCCAATGCGCCGAAAAGGCCTTTGGCACCAAGGCCAGCGGCGGCGGCATTCCCTACCCGCTGCTGATGATCGACACGGGCCACAACTTCCCCGAGGTGACCGATTTCCGCGATTTCCGGGCCAAGGAGCTGGGCGCCGAATTGATCGTGCGCAGCGTCGAGGACTCGATGGCGCGCGGCACCGTGCGCCTGGCCCATCCGGGTGAGTCGCGCAACGTGCACCAATCGGTCACGCTGCTCGAAGCGATTGAGGAATTCCGCTTTGACGCCCTGATCGGTGGCGCGCGCCGCGACGAAGAAAAGGCCCGCGCCAAGGAGCGCATCTTCAGCCACCGCGACAGCTTTGGCCAATGGCAGCCCAAGGCCCAACGACCCGAGCTGTGGACGCTGTTCAACACCCGCCTGCAGCCCGGCGAGCATTTCCGCGTGTTCCCGATCAGCAACTGGACCGAGCTCGATGTGTGGCAATACATCGACCGCGAAAACATCGCGCTGCCCTCGCTGTACTACACACACCAGCGCCAGGTGGTCGAGCGCAAGGGCCTGCTCGTGCCCGTGACCGAACTCACGCCACCGCGCGACGGTGAAGTGGTGGAAACGCGCCAGGTGCGCTTTCGTACCGTGGGCGACATCACCTGCACCTGCCCGGTGGAAAGCCCTGCCGCCACGGCCGCCGACATCGTGATCGAGACCCTGGCCGCCGACGTGAGCGAGCGCGGCGCCACGCGCATGGACGACAAGACCAGCGACGCTTCGATGGAAAAGCGCAAGAAAGACGGATATTTCTAATGACCACTAACAATTCGATAGCAGCTACCGCTTATCAGGCAAGCACTGCAGGCCAAAACGACCATATTTCCGCGCTGAAGTTCATCACCTGCGGCAGCGTGGACGATGGCAAGAGCACGCTGATCGGCCGCCTGCTGGTAGACAGCCGCGCGGTGCTGCAAGACCATCTGGCCGGTGTGCAGCGCGGCGGCGAGACCGACCTGGCCCTGCTGACCGACGGCCTCAGCGCCGAGCGCGAGCAAGGCATCACCATCGACGTGGCCTACCGCTACTTCGCCA
>DAOPUP010000110.1:0-5543 GCA_035350655.1 Acidovorax sp.
TGGGGGTGGTGTTCATGCTGGCCACGCTGCTGGTGTTTGGTGCCATCGCCTGCTTTTCGGGGGGCTTTGGTGCGCTGCTGCAACGCTCGGCGCGTGCCCAGACGGTGCTCAACCGGGTGGCGGGCCTGGTGTTTCTGGGGCTGGCGGTGCGGCTGGCCACGGCCGAGCGCTGAGCTTCGCCGCGGCGCTTTTGCCTTGCCGGGGCGGCCGGTGGGGTGGCATGAATTACTATTAAAAGCATAGCTTCTTGCGCTTGTTCTATAAGCGCTAGAGGCTGAAAACGCTTGAATTTCTGTGCGTGCGTTTGACAATGGATGCATGACCGAACTCATCCTCATCCGCCATGGCGAAACCGACTGGAATCGCGAGCTGCGCTTCCAGGGCCAGGTGGATGTGCCCCTGAACTCCACCGGACACGAGCAGGCCCGCCGTCTGGCGCAGCGCCTGGTGGCGGAGCGGCTGGCGGTCGATCATCTCGTGTGCAGCGACCTCGTGCGCACCCGGCAGACGGCGCAGCCCGCGCTGGCCGCGTTGCTGCCGCAACTGTCGCTCGATGCCCTGACCGACCCGCGCCTGCGCGAGCAGCATTTTGGTGTGGTCGATGGCATGCGTGTGGACGACATCAAGGCCCGGCACGCGCAAGCATGGGCGCAGTGGCTGCGCTTTGATGCCGATGGTGGCATGCCCGGCGGCGAGACGGCACGGCAGTTTCACGCGCGGGTCATGGAGGCACTGCGCGGCCTGGCCCAGCAGCACGCGGGGCAAACCATCGTCGTGGTCACGCACGGCGGGGTGCTCGACATGGTGTGGCGCACGGCGCGCGGCCTGGGGCTGGGCGGCCCGCGCCAGAGCGACATCCCCAACGCGGGCCTCAACCGCGTGCGCCTGCAAGGCGATGCCATCGACATCGTGCACTGGGCCGACACGCAGCATCTGGCTGATCTGCCAGCGCAGCCGGTGTATGACCAGACGCGGCTGCTGGCTGTCGAGGGCGTTACAGGCGTTATAGGCGATACGGGCGCTCAGAGCGCAAAGGGGGTTACGCGCCCTTGACGTCCTTGCCGCCCTTGACCAACGCCAGATAAGCGCTGCGGGTTTGCGGCGACACCGAATCGACCAGCTGCTCGTGCGGCGTCTTGTGCCGCGCCAGCATGCGCGCCGTGGCGATGGTTTTCGATTTGCAGAACCAGTGGCAGGTGTGCTGCATCAGGAACAGCTCGGCCGACATGGTGAAGGCTTTTTCCCGGGGGGCCAGGTGGGCCGCGTTGCGGGCCATGTTCTCGATGCCCCGGGCGTGGATGGCCAGGGCCTTGCGCATGTCGAAGGTGGTGCCGGGAAACAGCTGGCTGGCAAAGGGTATCGCCATGGCAAAGCGGCTGACGCGGGCATCGGCTTCGTTCACCTGGGCGAACTCGGCGGCGAAACGGTTGAACTGCTCGCTCAGCTGGGATTCGGTGGTGGTCAGCAGGCTCCAGATCTGGTCGCGCCGCTCGGGCGTGCTTTCGCCCAGCGCCCGCAGATAGCCCTCGGTGAGGGCCTCCATGAGTTTTTCGATCTGGTAGTGGCCCAGGTGGCTGGCCAGCAGGGCAATGCGTTTGCGCTGCTGCTGGTGGTTGACGATGTAGCTGCCGATGGCGATCAGGAGGGCGAGGGTGAGAATGTCCATGGCCTGTTTATATCCCTGGCGGCTGAGGCCAGGCTTTCTGTGGGGGGCGAATTTGCTCGAATGCGCGGGCCACCTGCAGCACGCCCAGGTCGTCAAAGCGCGGCCCGGCGATCTGCAGGCCAATGGGCAAGGGATGCAGGCCGCTGGTGTAGCCGCAGTTCACCGAAGCGGCGGGTTGCTCTGACATGTTGTAGGGCACGGTGAAGCCGATGTGTTCCAGCGGCCGCAGCGGGTCGTTGGTGGGCGAGGGCAGCTCGGCCGCAAACGCCGCCATGGGTGCCACGGGCGAGATCACGTAGTCGAACGCGCTGCAGGCGCGCACGGTGGCCACGCGGGTCAGGTGGAACTGCTGGCTGGCATGGAACACCTCGGTGCCGCTCAGGCCCGCAGCGCTGTCGGCCCAGGCGCGGATGTAGGGCAGCACCTGGTCGCGCTGCCGGGCTGGCAGGGCTTGCAGGTCGATGTGCGAGCGCATGCGCCAGAAATGGTCCATGCCGTCGAGCATGGCCTGCGTCATGAAAGGCTGCATGGGCACGATATGGGCGCCGGCCTGTTCCAGCCAGCGGGCGGCCTGCTCGACGGCGGCGCGCACCTCGGGCTCTACCGGCAGGCCGCAGCCGGCATCCAGCAGCAGGCCTATGCGCAGGCCGCGCAGGTGCCCCACCCCCTGGTCAAACTGGCCCCAGGCAATGTCCTGCGCGGGCAAGGCCATGCTGTCGCGTGCGTCGCCCTGGCTCAGCACCTGCATCATCAGTGCGGCGTCTGCCACCGTGCGTGTCATGGGGCCGGCGGCACGGCCGGTGTAGGGCGGGTCGATGGGAATGCGGCCCAGGCTGGGTTTGAGGCTGAAGATGCCGCACCAGCTGGCCGGCAGGCGCAGCGAGCCGCCGATGTCGGTGCCGATGTGCAGCGGGCCGTAACCGGCGGCGGCCGCAGCGCCAGCACCGGCGCTGGAGCCACCGGGGCCTTTGGACAGGTCCCAGGGGTTGCGCGCCAGCGCGTGAAAGCTCGACAGGCCCGATGACAGCATGCCGTAGTCGGGCATGGTGGACTTGGCCACGATGACCGCGCCCGCTTCGCGCAGGCGTGCCGCAGGCGGGGCGTCGGCGGCGGCGGGCACCAGCGCGGTGGCCGCAGTGCCCAGCGGCATGGGGTCGCCACGCGTGGCGATGTTCTCCTTGATGGTGGCGGGCACGCCATCGAGCGCCCCCAGCGGCTCGCCACGCAACCAGCGGGCCTCCGACGCCGCTGCCTGCGCCAGGGCGGCTTGGGGGCGCAGCAGGTAGGTGGCCCGGATATGGGGCTCCCAGCGCTCCATATGGGCCAGCACGTCGGTGACCACCTCGACCGGGGACAAGGTGCGCTGGCGGTAGGCCGAGAGCAGGGCGTGGGCGGGCAGGTCGTGCAGGGCGCTCATGGTGCAGTTTTTTCAGGGGTGGACGGGCCAGGCCGCGCGCCGGGCTGTCAGGGCCCGGGGCGCCGCTGCTGCGGTTTTCAGGACCAGGAAAGGGCCGACAGATCGTTCACAAAGATAGGCATGTCTTTCCACAGCCCCTTGAGGTTTTTGTTGGCCACGGTCACCCATTGCGGCTGGTAGAGAAAACCATGCACGGCCTCTTCGGCCAGCAGGCGCTGCGCATCGCCCAGCAGGCGGGCGCGGTCGGCGGGGCGCGGGGCGTTCTTGATTTTTTCAAACAGCGTGCTGAACTGGGGCGAGTTGTAGCCCCAGTAATAGTCGGGCTTGGCAAAGTTGCCCAGGTCAAAGGGCTCGACGTGGGAGATCAGGGTGAGGTCGTAGTTCTTGTTGCCATAGGTGCCGCTGAGCCACTGGGCCCATTCCACATTCTGGATCTTGGCCACGATGCCGATCTTGGCCAGCTGCGCCGCAATCACCTCGCCCCCCTGGCGGGCATAGGGCGGCGGGGGCAACGTGAGCGTGAGCGTGAGCGGGGTCTTGACGCCCGCTTCGGCCAGCAGTTTTTTGGCCTTGTCGATATCGAACGGGTTGATGCCCGTGGTGTCCACATACCCGAAAGCGCCCGGCACATAGTGGCTGCCAATGGGCACGCCAAAGCCGTCACCCGCGCCTTCGATGACGGCCTTGCGGTCGATGGCGGCGGCAATGGCACGGCGCACGCGCACGTCGTTCAGGGGCTTGCGGTCGTTGTTGATGGCCAGGATGGTCTTGGCGCGCGAGCCGCTCACCACCACCTGAAAGCGCGGGTTGGCCTTGAACTGGGCAACGCTGCGTGGCGTGACGCGGGCAAACGCGTCCACATCACCGGCCAGCAGCGCCGCCACCTGCGCGGCAGGGTCGGAGATGAAGCGGAACGTGGCCCGACGCATCTTGATGCTGGCGGGCGCGCGAAAGCCCGGCCAGGCGGTCAGCGTGATCGATGCGCCCTTGTTCCATGCGCCCAGCACGTAGGGGCCGGTGCCCACGGGCCGCGTGGCATTGGTGGCGGCACTTTTGGGCTCGACGATGATGGCCGTGGCCTGGCCCAGCACAAACAGGAAATCGGGGTCGATGTCCTTGTGGATCAGCACCACGGTGTGGTCATCCACCACCTGGGTGGTGAGGCTGGCAAAGGTGCGCTTGTCCTTGTTGGTGCTCTTGTCGCTGCCCGCGCGGTCGAACGAGAATTTGACCGCATCGGCCGTGAAGGGCACGCCGTTGCTGAACTTCACCCCCCGGCGCAGGCGCAGGGTGTAGGTCTTGAGGTCGGGCGACACCTCCCAGCTCTCGGCCAGCAGCGGCGACACACTGCCGTCGGCATTGATCTTGGTGAGCGTCTCGAAGATGTTGTAGTGAACGATCTCGGCAATGGCCGAGGCGGCACCGGCGGTCGGGTCCAGCCCCGGTGGCTCCAGCGTCATGGCCAGCACCACGGTGTCCTTGCTGGTTTTGGCCAGCGCGCCCCAGGGCGCGGCAAGGGGCACCGCGGCGATGGCGCCAGTGGCAAGGATTGAGCGGCGGTTCAGCATGTTTGAGTTCTCCAGACGGAAACCTGTGGAAGGGGCGCGGGCCGGCAGATGCGTGGCCGACGGGCTGAAGGCTTTTTACACCATCGTGCGCGCGGCGCCGCCGGCCAGAGGCGCACGGCGGGCACGGGCTCGCCCGGGCTCGATGCGCGGCACGGCGCTGACCAGGGCGCGCGTGTAGGGGTGCTGCGCGTTGTAAAACAGTTCCTGCGGTGTGCCGCGCTCCACGATGCGCCCCTGGTACAGCACCACCACCTCGTCGCACAGGTGGTTCACCACGGCCAGGTCGTGGCTGATGAGCAGGTAGGTGATGCCGAATTGCTGCTGCAGATCCTGCATCAGGTTGAGCACCTGGGCCTGCACCGAGACATCGAGTGCACTCACCGGCTCGTCGGCCACGATGAGGCGGGGGCGGGTGATGAGCGCGCGCGCAATCGCAATGCGCTGGCGCTGGCCGCCCGAAAACTCGTGCGGGTATTTGTCCAGATCGGTGCTGCGCAGGCCCACCTGCGCCAGCACCTGCGCGGCCTGCTCGCGCTGCTCGGCGCGGCTGGTGGCACCCTGGGCCTGCAGCGGCTCGGTGACGATGCGCTGCACTGGGTGGTGCGGGTCCAGCGAGCCATAGGGGTCCTGGAAGACCATCTGGAAGTCGCGCCGCGCGTGGCGCAGTTCGGTGGGCCGCAGTTGGTGCAGGTTGCGGCCCAGCAGGTGCACCGTGCCGCTGGTGGGCGTATCGAGCGCCATCACCAGCCGGGCCAGCGTGGATTTTCCCGAGCCCGATTCGCCCACGATGCCCAGGCTCTGGCCCGCCGCCACGGTCAAATCCACGCCCTGCAGTGCCTGCACCTGCTGCGGCGGCTGAAAAAGGTGCGTGCGCGGCAGCGGGTAGTGGCGC
>DAOPUP010000110.1:5643-7313 GCA_035350655.1 Acidovorax sp.
GCCGCCATACATCACCAGCATGTGGTCGGCGTTCTGCGAGATCACGCCCAGGTCGTGCGAGATCAGGATGAGCGCCATGCCGCGCTCGGCCACCAGGTCGCTGATGAGGTCCAGAATCTGCTGCTGCACGGTCACGTCGAGCGCCGTGGTGGGCTCGTCGGCAATCAGCAGGTCGGGCCCGCAGGCCAGCGCCATGGCGATGGTGATGCGCTGGCGCTGCCCGCCCGAGAACTGGTGCGGATAGGCATCCAGGCGCCGCGCGGCATCGGCAATGCCCACGCGCTCCAGCAGGGCCAGGGCCTCGCGGCGAGCCGCTGCACGGCCCAGGCCGCGGTGCAGCCGCAGGGGCTCGGCCACCTGGTCCCCAATGCGGTGCACGGGGTTCAGCGCCGTCATGGGCTCCTGGAACACCATGCCGATGCGGTTGCCGCGCAGGCGGCACAGCGCGGCGTCGTCCAGCCCCACCAGCTCCTGCCCATCCAGAAGAATGCTGCCACTGGCCTGCGCGGCGTCGGGCAGCAGGCCCATGAGCGCCAGGGCGGTGAGTGATTTGCCACAGCCCGATTCGCCCACCAGGCCCAGGGTTTCGCCACGGTGAAGCGTGAAATCGATGCCACGCACCGCGTCGACAGCACCCTGGTGCGTGTGCAGGTGCACGCGCAGGTCGGTGACTTGCAGCAGGGGGGTGGGTGGGGATTGGGTGTTCATCGGAGCGGCGAGGCAGGTCAGCGCTTGCGGGCCAAGCGCGGGTCGAGCAGATCGCGCAGGCCATCGCCCAGCAGGTTCAGGCCCAGCACGGCCAGTGCAATCGCCATGCCGGGCCACACGGCCAGCAGCGGGGCCTGGAACATGAGGGTCTGGGCGTCGCTGAGCATGCGGCCCCACGAGGGCTGCGGCGGTTGTGTGCCCAGGCCCAAATACGACAGCGCCGCCTCGGCCAGGATGGCAATGGCGAACTGCACCGTGGCCTGCACGATCAGCACCGATGCAATGTTGGGCAGCACATGCTCGAGCGTGATGCGCACGCTGCCCTTGCCGCACGCACGCGCCGCCAGAATGAAATCGCGCGACCACACGGCATTGGCCGAGGCGCGCGTCACCCGCGCAAAGGTGGGAATATTGAAGATGCCAATGGCGATGATCGAATTGACGATGCCCGCGCCAAACACCGCCGTCATCATGATGGCCGACAAAATGGCCGGAAACGCAAACGTGAAGTCGGCCAGCCGCATGATGGTTTCTTCCACCCATCCGCGCCGCGCGGCGGCCAGCAGCCCCAGCGCCACGCCCAGGCCCATGCCAATGCCCACCGCAATCACGCCCACCAGCAGCGAGTTGCGTGCGCCCACCAGCAGCAGCGACGCCACGTCGCGGCCAAAGGCGTCGGTGCCCAGCCAGTGCTGGGCGCTGGGCGGCTGCAGTTTGGCCGGTAGGTCCATTTCGTAGGGCGACCAGGGCGTCCAGACCAGCGACAGGGCCGCCGTGGCCAGCAGCAACGCCACCAGCAGGGCGCCCGCAAAAAAGCTGCGGTGCCCCAGGGCACGGCGCAGCCAGTGGGGGCGTGACAACCGAACGGATGAGGAAGTCGTTGCGCTCATGGGTTTGTTGACCGCTTTTTGTGAAGCCCCCGGCGCTTGAAACCGGCGCCCCCCAAAGCCAGCGCCACCGTG
>DAOPUP010000111.1:0-5180 GCA_035350655.1 Acidovorax sp.
ACCAATCCGGACACTATCAAGCTGCTGCGCACGGCCATGGTGGGCGTGGGCTTCAAGGCCCAGCGCATGGCGGTGGATTTGCTGCGCAAGGTGGGGCGCAAGCAGACCGCCAAGCCGCCCGCCACGGTGGGCACGGCGCCCATCAAGGAGCAGGTGATCCACTTCATCAACAAGAAGCTGCCTGGCGGCCTGCCCAAGAAGACTGCGCGTGCGCTGCTGGACATCGAGGACAAGGACTACGTGCCCATCATCCGCAACCCGCAGGCCACCACGGCCGAGACGGAAGCGGTGTTCTACTTCCCGGGTTGCGGCTCCGAGCGCCTGTTCAGCCAGGTAGGCCTGGCCACCCAGGCCATGCTGTGGCACGCGGGCGTGCAGACCGTGCTGCCACCGGGTTACCTGTGCTGCGGCTATCCGCAGCGCGGCAGTGGCCAGTTCGACAAGGCCGAGAAGATGATCACCGACAACCGGGTGCTTTTTCATCGCGTGGCCAACACGCTCAACTACCTCGATATCAAAACCGTGGTGGTGAGCTGCGGCACTTGCTACGACCAGCTGCAGGGCTATGAGTTCGACAAGATCTTCCCGGGCAGCCGCATCATCGATATCCACGAGTACCTGCTGGAAAAGGGCATTACGCTGCAAGGCAAGGGCGCCTACCTGTACCACGAGCCCTGCCACAACCCGATGAAGCTGCAGGACTCCATGAAGACAGTGAAGGCGCTGGTGGGCGATCAGGTGCTCAAGAGCGAGCGCTGCTGCGGCGAATCGGGCACGCTGGGTGTGACCCGGCCGGATGTGTCCACGCAGGTGCGTTTCCGCAAGGAAGAAGAAATCCGAAAGGGTGAAGCCCAGCTGCGCGAGAGCGGTGCCGTGGGCAAATCGGACAACGTGAAGATCCTCACGAGTTGCCCCAGCTGCCTGCAGGGCCTGACCCGCTATGGTGATGACCTGCACAACGGCCTGCTGGAGGCCGACTACATCGTGATCGAGATGGCGCGCGAAATCCTGGGCGAGAACTGGATGCCCGACTACGTGCACCGCGCCAACAACGGTGGCATTGAGCGGGTGCTGGTGTGACGGTGGCACCCGCGTTGGGCGCTGGCCAGTTCTCGCAGTCCCCATCCGGGGATGGAGGGGCTGGCGTCGGTGCGGGCGCCTGCCCCCTGTGCGATGCCGAGGGCGGCACCCTCATCTGGCGCGGCGCTCAACTGCGCGTCATTCGTGCCGACGAGGCGGGTTTCCCGGCCTTCTATCGTGTCATCTGGAACGCCCATGTGGTGGAGTTTTCAGACCTGAACGCCTTGGAGCGCGCGCATTGCATGGACGTGGTGGCCAGGGTGGAGCAAGCCCTGCGCCAGCACCTGCAGCCCACCAAGATCAACCTTGCCGCACTGGGCAATATGGTGCCGCATCTGCACTGGCATGTGATCGCCCGCTTCGACTGGGACAGCCATTTCCCCGCGCCCGTATGGGCCAGCGCCCAGCGCGAGCGTGCCGCCGACCAAGAAGACGCCCTGCGTGCCCGGCTGCCTGCCATGGAAGCGCAGTTGCGCGGGTATCTGGATTCGTAGCGCTACAGCTTGGTGTTTTGTGGGCGCTCTCTGGGGCGAGCAAGCCTGGGTGTGACTAATGTGCGCGCCGTCCAATCCGCAGGGATTGTTTCTCCCCAGGATTGGTTTTGGCAAGGGACGAATTACAGATGGTGGGTGAGTACCACCTGGTGCAAGCGCTTTGCTGGGGTGATTCCATACATCGACGTCGCACGGCCCTGGGTGGCTGTGAACTGGTAGCCCAGGTCAAACCGATCGAATTTGCGGCGCAACTCCAGCCAGGTCATGCGGCCATGGTCGTTGGGGTTGAGGCGCACAAAGCCTCTGAGCTCCACGCGGGACCAGATGAAGTCAGGGCGCGACACATAAAAAAACCAGTTGCGCCGCGCGTTTTGCGATTGCAGGCGTTCGGCGCCGGACAGGTAGGCGTAGGCGGCCTGCGGCTGGCTGACCACCCACTGGGTAAAGGCGGCGTCCGTGATGGCCTGGCCGTTATAGGCTTGCTCCAGTGTCCAGGACCATTGCCCGGTAGTGAGCGTTCCGCCGAGCGCCCACTGGTTGGCTACGCGCCCCGAGGGTGCGGATGCCGCACCCACGGCACGGCCATGACTGGCTTCTGCGTGCAAGGTCAGGGCATCTCCCACCAAGGTCGATCCGCTCAGGCCCAGCTGCCATTGCTGGTCGGATGCCTTGAGACCCAGCAGTTTGACATTGGTTTTTTCGGACAGCGTGCGCGACCAGGTCACCAGCAGGCTGTGGGAGGGATTGGTCAGGGCGCTGTCCAGGCCCCAGGCATTGCTGGGGCCGGGGTTGCCCAGTTTGGGCGAGTACAGCACCGACAAGGCTCCCTGCGGCTGCAGCCACAGGCCCCGCAGGCCGAAGGTACCTTGGCGCGACTCGCGGGTGACCAGCGGCGAGGGGTTGACAAAGAGTTTGACCGAGTTGGCGCGGTAGTAGTCGGTGGGATTGAAGCTGTAGGCATTGCCTTCGCGCACATTGATGCGCCCCGCCTGCACCGAGAGGTCGCGGTGGATGGCGTGGGTGGCGTACAGCTCCAGCAGGCTGGCACTGCGGTCATGGTCTGCCGCAAACGCGTTGACATGGGTGTCAAACGCATCCAGACGCGCGGCATAGCGCACATTGGTGGCTTCGGTAGGCTGGTAGTTGCCGCGCAGCGCCACGGTGGCGCGGGTGGCGGCTTCATTGGCCCAGCCATTGCGCTCCTGTATGGCGATGGCGCCCACCTCCGAGGTGAGTGACCAGGCGCGGGGCTTCTCCTTGGCCTCGGCAACCGGGGTGGCGATTTCCAGGCCCAGCGCGGCGTCTTCGTCGGCATTGCTCTGGGCCTGGGCTGCCGTGCCCATGCCTGCAAGGCCGAGGGCCAACAAAGATGTCCACCAGGGGGCTGCTATGCCGGTGGTCATGCGGGTCGGAAGGTGGGTAGGCATCATTCGGTCTTTAGCAAAGGCATGTGGTCTTTTTGCATCCATTGGGCTGGAACGTCCACAGCCCGGAATTCATCAAACTGCATCAGCGTGACCGATTTGGGGTCTACCCCGTCGATGATCACGTACTCGGTGGGGCGGCTGGCGCCCAGTTCGGTGCGGAACTTGCGGTAGAAGATGGTCTTGAGCAATGCGCCGGAGTCGGAGAAAAACCGTGCGCGGATCGGTGCGGCGCTGGAGCCGTCCACCCACACCTCCACGCGGGGGTAGCCCGCCGATGGGGTGCTGGCCCGTAGCGACAGCTTGGTGGCGGTGCGACGCTGGCGTTCGCCGTCCGTGATCTCTTCGCTGCTATCGATCGTGGCGACATAGTCGGCCGAGAGGCTGGTGCTCACCACATCGGCGTTGGCCGCCTGCCCCAGCAGGCGTTGCTGCGGCGACAGGCGAATGCTGGCGTTGCCCGCCGGATCATAAAACCACAGATCATTGCCGTTTTTGAGCATGTGCTTGCCCAGGTCGCGGCTGGGACGCAAGAAGCTGACCAGCGTCTGGTACTCGCCCTTGCGCTGTGCGGGTCGAGCGTAGGAGCGCAGCACCATGGTGTCCTGCTCGCGCCCTGCCTTGTATTCGCTCAGCACCACCCGCGTGGAGTAGCTGAAGGCGGGGTTGCGAACCGCATCGCTGCGGGCCAGCAGGGTCTGGGCTGTTTCTTGCGACAGCGCGGGCCCCGGTGCCATCCCCAGGCCGCTGGTTGCCAGTGCGAACAGCGCCAGGAGCAGGCGACGGGAAATGGCCTGGGCAGAAGTGGGGGGAAGAGGCGGGGTTTTCATGTGAATCGAAGCGCGTCAACAATTTTCAGACGGGCGGCCTTGTTGGCGGCAGGCACAGCCGCAAGGGTCGCGAACACCACGGCCACCACCAAGGCGCCGGCCACCATGCCGAGCTCCCGGAACACCGACACGGTCAGGGACATGTCTTCGGCCGCGCCTGGCGGGCGCCAGCTCAGTTGCATGGAATTGATCAACAGTTCCATCACCACCGAGCCCGCGATGCCGACCAGCGTACCAACCAAGGCCAGCATGGTGGCTTCGAGCAAGAAAAGCTGCATCACCGTGGAGCGCCGCAAGCCCAGCGCACGGATGGTGCCGATCTCGGTGGTGCGCTCGAGAATGGATGCGCTCACCGTGTTGGCCACGGTGAACATCACCACGGCAATGATCAGTGTGGCAATAAAGCCAAAAATGGTGTTGAACATCGAAATGGTCTGATCGATGAAAGGCACCACCTCATTGACAGTGCGCACCGCAAGCGGAGCGCCGGGAAATTTGGCCGCCAGCATCGCACGGGTTTTCTCCACCATGGTCTGCAGGTCGTCAGGGTTGTTCAGCTGGATGGCGATGGACGTTGCCTGCGTGGAGCCACGGCCAAACAGAAGATCGCGGGCGGCCTGGTAGCCCACGATCACGTAGGCGTCGTCCATCTCCTTGAAGCCCTGGCTTTCTGTGCCGATGACCTGAAAGGTCTTGACGTTGGGCACGCCGCGGGTCGTGGCCGCGAGGACCTCAATGGCCCTGTCTGCTGGAACACTCTGGGCCGGGCTTTGCGACCCCTTCGCTGCCTGCGCGGATTGGCTGCTGGTGGATTCGTCTTCAGCCAGGTTGAGCAGGTCGGTGTTGACAGGTGTGTTGGCGACCGGGGGGCGGGGCGCTCGCGCGCCGCACTGCTGCGGATCGGGCAGGGCTGAGCACACTTGCAGCATGCGGGCCACGCCTGTACCCAAAAGGGCCGAGTTGGCAGGCTTGCCTGCCAGGGGGTGGGGCTTGACGGGCATGCGCACGCCCCAATAGTTCCAGGTGCGCATGAGTGACTGGTCTTCGGCCTCCTGCCCGTTGATCAGAACGGTCTTGGATGTCTCGCGCGCCGCGTGTCCTGCCACCGATGGAAACGCCAGCAGCGGCGTGGCGACGTGGATGCGGCTTGCCAGGTCGGGCTGTGCCAGCAAGGCATTGCGCACGGCCATGGCATCTTCAATGCTGTATTGCGCAGGGTTGCCGCTACCGTATTCGAAAAAGTCCTCGTGTTGCACGATCACGTGCCCCATCATGCGCACATAGCCGGTCAGCATCAGCTTGATCAGGTCGGCTCGAAAACCACCGAACAGGAGCAGGGCGGTGACGCCGAT
>DAOPUP010000111.1:5280-7292 GCA_035350655.1 Acidovorax sp.
TGTTCAATTTGCTGGATATGGCCGTCCAGCAGGTGGATCGTGACATCGGCTTCGCGCATCACGCGTTCGTCGTGCGAGGCCACCAGGAACGAAATGCCGTGGCTGCGCTGGATGTGGCGCATCAGATCCAGAATGGATGCGGTGGTGCGGCTGTCCAGGTTGGCGGTGGGCTCATCGGCTATCACCAGTTTGGGTTTGCGGGCCAGCGCACGGGCAATGGCCACTCTTTGGCGCTGGCCGCCCGACAGTTCGCCGGGCAGGTGGTGGGCCCGATCCGATAGACCCACGGCGGCCAACAGACGCGCCACACGGCGTTGGCGGCGCTCCGCGGGGAGATCGGTGTTGAGCAGCGGATACTCCACGTTTTCCGCCGCCGTCAGCACCGGGATGAGGTTGAAGCTTTGAAAGATGAAGCCGATGTGGGCGCCGCGAAAGTCCGTCAGTGCGTTGTCGCTGAACTGGCCGAATTTTTCACCGCAGACCGTGACAGAACCGCTTGTGGGGTGGTCCAGCCCGCCCACGAGGTTCAACAATGTGCTTTTTCCGCTGCCCGAGGGGCCAAGCAACACGACGAATTGACCCGCCTGGATCGAGAACGTGACCTTGTTCAGCACGGGCAGCTCAACACTACCGGTGGTGTAGCTTTTTGAGACGTTGTCAAACTCCACCACGTTCATGAAATACCTGCTTTTTTCTTGATGAGGTGGCAAGTTGCTGGCAACTCAGACCACGCCGCTGGTGATCGGTAGACCCCGCACATCCCACGTCCTGCGGAAGCCAAATCATTGTAGCAGTCGCCACCATTGCAGTCCCTCTGGTGGTAGGGCGCGATCAAGGCCTTGTCGGGGAGGCACTTGCCTTCGGTAGACTCCGAAGGTTGCGAGACCGCCTGGCGCGGCTTTCAGAGCCTTCGGTAGTCCTTTTGAACAACGGCAGTGGACACACTGTACATTTTTCAAAAAACGCATGGGACTCGGCGTTTGCCGCTTTGATCGCAGCGCTGGCTGCGGTCTTCGCTGTCATTGCCAGGGCCGCCGCTGATCCGTCAACCCACCTTTCCCATCGCTTTTTTGCGCGCCCTCCAAGGCTCGCTTGGATCGTTCCCACCCGCATAGCCATCGCACCATGCCATCCCTGTCACCCCAACGTTCTTCCCGGTCTGGCCGTCATTGGCTGCTGGCCGGACTTATGGCCGCCGCAGGCGCCATCGTCGCTGCCTGTAAATCCGCCCCGGAACCCGCCCCCCCGCCCCTCGACAGCCGCGCGCCCAGTGGTGACGCTGCAGGTCAGGCGCCGGGCAGATCGGCGTTGTCCCCATCCTCCGTAGCCAGCACTGCACGGGCCTACCGCAGCGACGCGGCCAACCACCTCTACCACCTGAACCAGCAGCGTGTTTTCAAAGGCAAGCTACCGCCGATGCTGTATGCGATTGGCGTGCTGGAAGTGGACATCGATCGCAGCGGCCGCGTCACCAAACTGCACTGGATGCGCGCGCCCCGTCATGCGCCTGAAGTGATGGCAGAGATCGAACGCACAGTGCGCGCCGCCGCGCCTTTTCCGGCGCCTGCCCGCATGGGCCGCGTCACCTATACCGACACCTGGCTCTGGGACAAGAGTGGACATTTTCAGCTCGACACCCTGACCGAAGGTCAGCTTTGAGGCCGGGTTGATCGACCGTACGTCCTATTCAGAGATCGTTCGCTGCGAAGTTCCGTGGCCTTGGCAGTGCTGCGCTGCTCGACCTTGCCTTGAGCTGCTTGGTCTGGTGGGGCGGCGTCATCCGATCAGGAGCCTGCGGCGCTGCTCGGCTGTGATGGAGTAAAAAGCGGGGAGGGCGGTGCTCGCTGGGCACTTAAGGTCCGCAAGAGGTTCGCTGGAGCCGTGGCCCAATGGAATCTGCTGCGCCAAGAAAAAAAGCACTTGGCTTTCGCCAAGTGCTTTTTTTTGTTCTTAATTTTGGTGGGTCCTGAGTGACTCGAACACTCGACCTACGGATTAAGAGTCCGCTGCTC
>DAOPUP010000112.1:0-7231 GCA_035350655.1 Acidovorax sp.
CTACGCCAACCCCTACCTCAGCCCGTTCGAGGAATTCCAGCGCTGGAAGACGCACCCCAACATCCGCTATTACCTCGAAGGCGACGAATCCAAGGGCATCAAGCCAGCCAAGCGCATCAGTTACGGCGCCCGCGCGATCACGGCCGGCGGCCTGATGAGCCTGCCCAAGACCGTGTTCCCGGGGGGCGCGCTGGTGGGCTGCGATGCGGGTTACCTCAATGTCAGCCGCATCAAGGGCAGCCATGCCGCCATCAAGACCGGCATGCTGGCCGCCGAGGCCGCCTATGACGCCATCACGGGCGGACGCCAGCACGACGAACTCACGGCCTACCCCAAGGCCTTTGAGGCCAGCTGGCTCTACACCGAGCTGAACAAGGCCCGCAACTTCAAGGCCTGGTTCAAGAAGGGCCTGACGGTGGCCACGGTGATGAACGGTATCGAGCAGTTCGTGCTCAAGGGCCATATTCCCTGGACGCTGCACCGCGACAAGCCCGACCACGCCTATCTGAAGCCCGCCGCCGAGTGCAAGCCCATCGTCTATCCCAAGCCCGATGGCAAGATCACCTTCGACCGCCTCTCCAGCGTGTTCGTAAGCAACACCAACCACGCCGAGAACCAGCCGGCCCACCTCACGCTCAAGGATGCCAGCGTGCCGGTAAACATCAACCTGGCCAAATTCGCCGGCCCCGAAGCCCGCTACTGCCCGGCCGGTGTGTACGAATTCGTGCCCGACGAGGCCAAGGGCGGCAACGCCCAGCGCCTGCAGATCAACGCGCAGAACTGCGTGCATTGCAAGACCTGCGACATCAAGGATCCGACGCAGAACATTGTCTGGGTCACGCCCGAAGGCGGTGGCGGCCCCAACTACTCTGGCATGTAAAAACCATAGCACCCTGTGCTTGAAGGGCCTGCACTGCAGGCCCTTTTTTATTGATATTTTCAGCCCTTTTTTTCTGAGAGCCCGGCCCTGCCGCGGAAAGCCTCGCCCGACCAGCCCGCAAGCTACCGCCTTGTGCCGCAGTAAACTTGGTGCCTGGCTCCAATGCAGCGCATGCAGGTCGGCCAGATCCACCGGAAATATCAGAAAGACTGCACAAATGACTATGAAGCAATGGCCCTGGATGTCCCTGGGCGCCCTGGCACTGGCTGTGGCCGCTGTGGCCCCCGCCAGCGCCCAGCAAAAATCCGTGGCAGTGACCGCCATCGTCGAACACCCCGCCCTCGACGCCGTGCGCGACGGTGTGCAGGCTGCCTTGAAGGAAGCCGGCTTTGAAGCCGGCAAGAACCTCCAATGGCAATACCAGAGCGCCCAGGGCAACACCGGCACCGCCGCGCAGATCGCCCGCAAATTCGTCGGTGACAAGCCCGATGCCATCGTGGCCATCGCCACGCCGTCTGCACAGGCCGTGATTGCCTCGACCAAGACTGTGCCCGTGGTGTTCTCCGCCGTGACCGACCCGGTCGTCGCCAAACTGGTGAAGAACTGGGAGCCGTCCCGCAGCAACGTGACCGGCGTGTCCGACATGCTGGCGCTGGACAAGCAGATGGAACTGGTCCGCCAGGTAGTGCCCGGTGCCAAACGCGTGGGCATGGTCTACAACCCCGGTGAAGCCAACTCGGTTGTCGTGGTCAAGCAATTGCAGGCCCTGCTGCCCAAGCTGGGCATGACGCTGGTGGAAGCCGCAGCGCCCCGCTCGGTGGACGTGAGCAGCGCCGCACGCAGCCTGATCGGCAAGGTCGATGTGATTTACACCAGCACCGACAACAACGTAGTATCGGCCTACGAAGCGCTGGTGAAGGTGGGCCAGGAGGCCAAGATTCCGCTGGTGGCCGCGGACACCGACAGCGTCAAGCGCGGCGCCATCGCCGCTTTCGGCATCAACTACCGCGATCTGGGCGAGCAGACCGGCCGCATGGTGGTGCGTATCTTGAAGGGCGAAAAGCCCGGCGACATCAAGCCCGAAGTCAGCACCAAGATGGAACTGTTCGTGAACCCTGGGGCCGCGGAAAAACAGGGCGTGAAGCTGTCTGACGCGCTGATCAAGTCGGCCGCGCAGGTCGTGCAGTAAGCGCACATCCTGTGCGGGGCCGTGTCGTCAGGCCCGGCCCCCTCCGGCAGGAGCCATGCCCCGCGTGGCTCCTGCTTTGTTTTTCAATCCCTAGCCCCGCTGCCCCATGTCCTTCTTTTCCCTGCTCGGCGCCGTTGAAATCGGCCTGATCTTCAGCCTGGTGGCGCTGGGGGTATTCATCTCGTTTCGGCTGCTGCGCTTTCCCGACCTCACGGTGGATGGCAGCTTCCCGCTGGGCGGCGCCGTCTGCGCCATCCTGATCTCCACCGGCACCAACGCCTGGCTGGCCACGCTGGCCGCCACGGCGGCGGGGGCGGTGGCAGGGCTGATCACCGGCTGGCTCAACGTCAAGCTCAAGATCATGGACCTGCTCGCCAGCATCCTGATGATGATCGCGCTGTACTCGATCAACCTGCGCATCATGGGCGGACCCAACGTGCCCCTGATCAACGACCCCACGCTGTTCGTGCTGCTGCAGCCCGAAAGCATGGAGGATTTCATTGCGCGCCCCCTGATCCTCGTCGTCATCGTGCTGGCGGCCAAGCTGCTGCTCGACTGGTTTTTTGCCACTGAACGGGGCCTGGCCATCCGCGCCACCGGCTCGAATGCGCGCATGGCCCGCGCCCAAGGCGTGAACACCGGCGCCATGCTGCTGCTGGGCATGGCCATTTCCAATGGCCTGGTGGGCCTGGCTGGCGCACTGTTTGCGCAGACCCAGGGCGGCTCGGACATTTCCATGGGCATCGGCACCATCGTCATCGGCCTGGCCGCCGTGATCGTGGGCGAGAGCATTCTGCCTTCGCGCCGCCTGGTATATGCCACGCTGGCCGTGGTCATTGGCGCCATCGCCTACCGCTTCTTCATCGCGCTGGCACTCAACAGCGACTTCATCGGTCTCAAGGCGCAAGACCTGAACCTCGTGACGGCCGTGCTGGTGGCGGTGGCGCTGGTCATTCCGCAGCTCAAGCGCAAGCTCGCCAAGCGCAAGCCGTCCTGAACTTTGCGCACCGAAAGAGCCCCATGCTGAGCGCCCAACACCTCGAACTCACCTTCAACCCCGGCACGCCGATTGAAACGCGCGCGTTGCGCGGCATGTCGCTCGACATTCCGGCCGGGCAATTTGTCACTGTCATCGGCTCCAACGGTGCCGGCAAGTCCACTTTTCTCAACGCCATCTCGGGCGACCAGCCGGTAGACAGTGGCCGCATCGCCATTGATGGTGTGGATGTCACGCGCCTGCCCGTGTGGGCCCGCGCCGAGCGCGTCGCCCGCGTGTTCCAGGACCCGATGGCGGGCACCTGCGAAGACCTCACCATCGAAGAAAACATGGCACTGGCGCAGCGCCGCGGCGCCTTCCGCCACCTGGGCCGTGCCGTCAAGGCGTCGATGCGCGAGGGTTTTCGCGAACGCCTGGCCACCCTGGGCCTGGGCCTCGAAAACCGCCTGACCGACCGCATCGGCCTGCTTTCGGGCGGCCAGCGCCAGGCCGTGAGCCTGCTCATGGCCGCGCTGCAGCCCTCGCGCATCTTGCTGCTCGATGAGCATACCGCCGCGCTCGACCCGCGCACCGCCGACTTCGTGCTGCGCCTGACCGAACGCATCGTGGCCGAAAACCAGCTGACCACCATGATGGTCACACACAGCATGCGCCAGGCCCTTGACGTGGGCGAGCGCACCGTGATGCTGCACCAGGGCCAGGTGGTGCTCGATGTTTCCGGCGAAGAGCGCAAGCGCCTGGATGTGCCCGATCTGCTGCACATGTTCGAAAAAGTGCGCGGCGAGAAGCTGTCGGACGACGCCCTGCTGCTGGGTTGAGGCCGGCGCAGATTGCGCCTGGTCATT
Organism: Acidovorax sp.; assembly: GCA_035350655.1. Classification (GTDB taxonomy): domain Bacteria; phylum Pseudomonadota; class Gammaproteobacteria; order Burkholderiales; family Burkholderiaceae_C; genus Acidovorax. Next base: position 3,912 of record DAOPUP010000112.1, read on the forward strand.
ATAAAATTGATAGCTGCGAGCGCTTACAGGATAAGCACTGGCAGCTATTTTTCTGGGCATCAGTTCATCAACAGCGGCAGATCGGCCTTCTTCAACGTGCGCAGCACAAAGCTCGAGCGGCTGTGGCTGATGCCCTTGATCTTGTAGAGCTTCTCGCGCAGCAGCCGCTCGTAGTCGCGCGTGTCTTTGACCACCACGCGCAGCAGGTAGTCGTAGTCGCCCGACACCAGATGCGCCTCAATCACCTCGGGAATGCTGGCCAGGGTTTCGCCAAATTTCTCCAGCGTGTTGTCGGAATGGCTGTCGAGCGTGACCATCACCAGCACTGTGTCCGACAGATCGAGCGCGCGCGCATTGAGGCGCACGGTGTAGCCCTCGATCACGCCAGCCTCTTCCATCTTCTTGATGCGCCCCCAGCAGGGTGAGGGGCTCAGGCCCACGGCCTGGCCGATCTCCTGCAGGCTGGCACGGGCGTTGGCCTGCAAAACGGAGAGAATTTTTCTATCAAGACGGTCCATACACTGCATTATTCTCAAAAATTCACATTTACAGAATAATTTTCTGCAAATGCAAAAAATCAACGCAAATACAGAAAATACAGCCAATACGCCTTCGGCATACTTTGTTGCATCAAGGCGCTCTTACCCGAGTGCACAAACTGACAAGGCCCCGGCGGGTTACCGCCCGCCCGGGGTGCTTGACAAGCCAGATGCGGTTCAAGGTCCCGCAAGACCGCTTTTTGCCCCGCTTCGCGCAAGCCATCCCGCCCCCCCGCATCACAACCCTGCCCTAGCTCGACCGCCACGTTCAGCCACGCCGGCCGTTCATGGTCTGGATCACCGTCTGCCGGGTCCGCAGGACCGCGCAGCTTCGATCTCGCCGGCGCTGCACGGTCTGGTTGCCGCGAAGTCAGTACAATCACGCCCGTCAGGAGAGAGTGCACCGTCCCTTGCCATGCAGGATGAGCGGCACCGCCGAAGGCGCAGGGACACCCGAACGCTCAGGCAAAAGGACTGGCAACCGCCCGCAGTGATGCGGGCGTTCCCTTGCTGGAGAGAGATGGCCCGCACCATGCGAAGGCCATCCACCGAAGGAGCAAGCCGCACAGCCAGCCGGGGTGTTGCGGTGAATCTCTCAGGTAGAGCGGACAGCAGGGCAAATCCCGTGGCACCCGTGCCGCGGCCCCCATTTGCCCTGGAGTTCCCATGTCCGCACCTGCCGCCGTCCCTCTGCTCACCACGCCCCTGAATGCCCTGCATACCGAGCTGGGCGCCCGCATGGTGCCGTTTGCCGGCTACTCCATGCCCGTGCAGTACCCCTCAGGCCTGATGGCCGAGCACCAGCACACACGCCAGGCCGCCGGCCTGTTCGACGTTTCGCACATGGGCCAGCTCAAGCTGGTCGGCCCCGATGCCGCTGCCGCGTTCGAGAGCCTGATGCCCGTGGACGTGATCGATCTGCCCGTGGGCAAGCAGCGCTACGGCCTGCTGCTCAACGATGCGGGCGGCATCATCGACGACCTGATGTTCTTTCGCGTGGCGCAGAGCGAGATCTTCGTCATCGTCAACGGCGCCTGCAAGGTGGGCGATATCGCGCACATCCAGGCGCGCATCGGCCAGCGCTGCGAAGTCATCCCCATGCCCGACCAGGCCCTGCTGGCGCTGCAAGGCCCGCAAGCCGTCACGGCCCTGTCGCGCCTGGCGCCGGGCATTGAAAAGCTGGTGTTTATGACCGGCGGCAACTACACCATCGCTGGCTGCGACTGCTTTGTCACGCGCAGCGGCTACACGGGCGAGGACGGCTTCGAGATTTCGGTGCCCGCCGCGCAGGCCGACACGCTGGCCCGCGCACTGCTGGCCCAGCCCGAAGTCAAACCCATCGGCTTGGGGGCACGCAATTCGCTGCGCCTAGAAGCCGGCCTGTGCCTGTATGGCAACGACATCGACACCACCACCACCCCCGTGGAAGCAGCCATTGGCTGGGCGCTGCAGAAGGTGCGCCGCACCGGTGGCGCCCGCGCAGGCGGCTTCCCCGGCGCCGACACGGTGCTGGCCCAACTCGACAACCCGGCCAGCCTGACGCGCAAGCGCGTGGGCCTGATCGCACTGGAGCGCGTGCCCGTGCGCGAACACACCGAGCTGCACAGCCTGGACGGCCAGAAGATCGGCGAAGTCACCAGCGGCCTGCTGGGCCCCACCATCGACAAACCCGTGGCCATGGGCTATGTGCTGCCCGCCCATGCGGCCCTGGGCACGCGCGTGAACGCCATCGTGCGCGGCAAGGCCGTGCCCATGGAAGTGAGCGCCATGCCCTTTGTGCCCACGAACTACTTCCGAGGCTGATTGCCCAACGCCGCCGCCGCAAGGCCCGGCTACATTCCGGATTCCTTCCATTTTTTCCAGGAGCTTTCCCATGACGATCAAATTTTCCAAAGACCACGAATGGATCAACGCCGCCGACACCAATGCGGCCGTGGTCGGCATCACCGTGCACGCCCAGGACGCGCTGGGTGACGTGGTGTTTGTGGACCTGCCCGAGGTGGGTGCCCTGTTCGCCCAAGGCGAAGTGGCCGGCGTGGTCGAGTCGGTGAAGGCCGCCGCGGACGTCTACATGCCCGTAGCCGGCGAGATTGTCGAGGTGAACGAAGCCCTGCGCGCCGACCCCTCGCTGGCCAACTCCGACCCGCTCAACACCGGCTGGTTCTTCAAGGTCAAGCTCAGCGACGCCAGCCAGCTCGATGCGCTGCTGGACGAAGCCACCTACGCCGATTTCGCCAAGAACGCCTGAGACGAATTTGCTTTCAACCCGCTAACGTCGTTGGTCGCCTGGCCTTGCTACCGCACTGCCGCAGGCTTTCCGCCCCGTTATGCGGCTGAAGGCAAATCCGCACGGCGCCCAACCCCTCCGTTTGAGAACCTGCCCCATGCTGATGCCAACCGCCCTGCCACTCGGCGAGCTTGAAAACGCCGCCGAATTCCTGCCCCGCCATATCGGCATCGACGCAGCCGACGAAGCGCACATGCTGTCGGTGATCGGCGAGGCCTCGCGCCGCGCCCTCATCGACTCCATCGTGCCGCGCTCCATCGCGCGCAGCCGCGCCATGGAACTGCCCGCGCCGGTGACCGAGGCGGCGGCGCTGGCCGAACTCAAGGCGATGGCAGCGCAGAACCAGCTGCTCAAGAGCTTCATCGGGCAGGGGTACTACGGCACGCATATCCCTGGCGTCATCCTGCGCAACATCCTGGAAAACCCCGCCTGGTACACGGCCTACACGCCCTACCAGGCCGAGATTTCGCAAGGCCGCATGGAGGCGCTGGTCA
>DAOPUP010000113.1:0-7200 GCA_035350655.1 Acidovorax sp.
GGAATGAGCGTGGCCGAGGCGCTGCGCAAAAACACAAAGATCACCGCCACCACCAGGCCGATGGCCAGGGCCAGCTCGACCTGCATGTCCTTGACCGAGGCGCGGATGGTGGTCGTGCGGTCGGTCAGCACCTGCACATCGAGCGACGCGGGCAGCGTGCTTTGCAGCTGCGGCAGCAGCGCCTTGAGGCGGTCCACCGTCTCGATCACGTTGGCGCCCGGCTGGCGCCGGATGTTGAGGATGACCCCGGCCCTGGAGCCCGTCTCGGGCGTGCCCGCCCAGGCGGCCAGGCGGGTGTTTTCGGCCTCGTCCACGGTTTGCGCCACATCGCTCAGGCGGATGGGGTTGCCGTTCTTGAAGGCCAGAATGAGGTCGCGGTATTCCTGCGCCGACTGCAGCTGGTCGTTGGCATCAATGGTCGAAGCGCGCGTCGGGCCATCAAAGCCGCCCTTGGCCTGCTTGACATTGGCGGTCGCAATCACCGTGCGCACATCCTCCAGCGTCAGGCCCAGGCTGGCCAGCGCCGTAGGATTGGCCTGGATGCGCACCGCCGGCCTGCGCCCGCCTGCAATCGCCACCAGCCCCACGCCGTTGACCTGAGAGAGCCGGGGTGCCAGGCGGTTTTCCACCAGGTCATTGAGCCGGATGACCGGTAGCGAGGGCGAGGTGATGGCCAGCGTGAGGATGGGCGCATCGGCCGGGTTGACCTTGCTGTAGACCGGCGGCATGGGCAGGTCATTCGGCAACAGGTTGCTGCCGGCGTTGATGGCCGCCTGCACCTGCTGCTCGGCCACGTCCAGCGCCATGTCCAGCGCAAAGCGCAGCGTGATGACAGAGGCCCCGCCCGAGCTGGTGGACGACATCTGCGCCAGGCCCGGCATCTGGCCGAACTGGCGCTCCAGCGGCGCCGTGACATTCGATGTCATCACATCGGGGCTGGCGCCGGGGTACAGCGTGGTGACCTGGATGGTGGGGTAGTCCACCTCGGGCAGGGCCGAGATGGGCAACAGCCGATAGGCCAGCAAACCCGAGATCAGCAACGCCACCATCAGCAGGAACGTGGCGATGGGGCGCAGGATGAAGATGCGCGAGAGGTTCATGGAGGCCTTGCCGTGAGGTTCGCCAAAGCCTCAGCGCGAAGCGGGGGCCGCCGGACCCGCCGCGCGCTGTTCGGCCATGCGTGCGCGGATGAAGGCGCGCCGCTCCTCGGAGGGCATGGCGGCGAGTTTCTCGCGCTCCTGCGCCGGCATCTGGCGCAGGAATTCACGCACTTCGGGCGACACGCTGGCGGCCGGCGCAGGCGGCTGCGCCGGGGCGCCAGCAGCCGCGTCGACATTGCGTGCCGGGGCCGAGGCTGCGCCACCGGCCGGTGCCGACGCAGCGGCGGCCGGCGCCGTGGCCGCCCCCGCGCCATCGCCCTGCTGCGCCCTGCGCGCGCGCAAAAAGGCACGGCGCTCGTCGGGCGCCATCGTGGCCAGCTTGTCGCGCTCGGCCTGCGTCAGGCTGCCCAACAAGGCCGCACGCCGGGCGCCAGCGTCTTGCGCGGCCTCGTCGGCTCGGGCGGCCGCCTTCGCATCAATCACCGCTACCTTGGCACCTTCGCGCAGGCGGTCGATGCCGTCGGTCACCACCTGGTCGCCGTCTTGCAGGTCGCCCTCCACGCTGACCCGGTCGCCGTCGGTCACGCCCACGCGGATGCGCCGCTGCGTCACGGTGCCGTCGGGCTGCACCAGGTAGACGGCGTTGTTCTGCACTGCCGTGCCGGGTACGGTGAGCGCGTTCGGCAACCGGTTGAGCTGCAGCCGCACGTTGACAAACTGGTTGGGGAACAGCACCCCGTCGTCATTGGCAAACGAGGCCTTGACCTTGATGGTGCCGGTGGTGGGGTCAATGGCATTGTCGAGCGCGCTCAGGCGTCCGCGTGCCAGGCGCCGCTTTTGCTCGCGGTCCCATAGTTCGACGGGCAGCTCGGCGCCTTCGGCCAGGCGCTGCTGGATGGACGCCAGATGCGCCTCGGGCACCGCAAAGGCCGCATCGATGGGCTGCACGAGGTTGATGGTGACGATGCCATTGGTATCCGCGGGGCCCACCATGTTGCCGCGGTCTGCCTGGCGCAAGCCCAGGCGCCCGGAAATCGGCGCCGTGATGCGCGTATAGCCCAGCTGCAGGCGGGCAGCGTCCAGCTGCGCCTGGCCGGCCGCCACGGTGCCTTCGAGCTGGCGCACCAGGGCCGCCTGCGTATCCACCTGCTGGGTAGCGATCGAATCCTGGGCCAGCAGCTCCTTGTAGCGCTGCCAATCGAGCTGTGCGTTGCGCAGCAAGGCCTGGTCCCGCTGCAGAGTGCCTTGCACCTGGCCCAGCGCGGCCTGGTAGCTGCGCGGATCGATTTGCGCCAACAGCTGGCCGGCCTTGACCTGCTGGCCTTCCTTGAAATGCAGCGCCGTCAGCTCGCCGCCGACCTTGGCCCGCACCACCGCCGTGGCGCGCGCACTCATGGTTCCTATCGCATGGACCATCACCCGCATATCCTGGCGCCGCACCACCCCCACCGACACCGGCTGCACCTGCCCGCCGGCGCTGAAGCGCCCTGGGCTGCGCCCCCCCGATGCGGGCGCTGCCGCAGGGGACGCGGTGGTGGACGCCGCCCCCAAGGCACCCGCCTGGCGCTGTTGCCACCACCAGCCCCCGCCCGCTGCGACGGCCGCCAAAATCAGCAGCAGCCACCACCACAGGGCACGGCCGCTCTGGAGCAAGGTGGACCGCAGGGGGAGACGCAAAGGACGGTGGAACAGCATGGAACGCACAGCAAAGTGAAGTCGGCTATGGTAGCCATTCAAGGCTGCGCCTATCGTTGCGGGCCGGCGATGGCTGGATGCTTTACACCGGCTTTACGGGCGGGGGCCTGGTTCAGGCGGCAGGGATCTGGCCAGAGCCCCCGGCGCGCGCCAAAGGGCATCCAGTGCCCACCCTGTGCGGCGACGGCACCAGCCCACCAGCCAGCCCAGCGGGCATGGCCACGCTCACCGGTCTGGCAGGTCCACCACCTGACCCCAGGGCACCCCTGGCAGGGCTTCATGGTGGGCCACCACGACCATGCGGCGCTGCTCGGTGGCCATGCGCCCCAGAACCTGCACCAGGTAAGCCACCGAGGGTTTGTCGAGCCCCGCAACGGGCTCGTCAATGAGCGTGAGCAGCGCACCCGAGGCCAGCGCCCCGGCCAGAAAGACCTTGCGCCGGCTGCCCGTGGAAAGCGCATGCAGCGGTTTGTCCAGATGGGCCTGCAACAAAAAACCGGCCACATGCGCATCGAGTGAGGCTGCGTCCCAGGCGCCATGGTGGCGCATCAGACGGGCATACCAGGCGCGCGCGGTCAGGTCGTGCAACGCATCCGAGCGCGGATCGGCCCAGAACACGTGGTCCCGGTACGCCTCGGGAGCCGTCCGCCCATCCAGCCCGGCCAGCATCAGCCGGCCCCCCTGGGGCGCCAGCTCGCCGGCCAGCAGCCGCAGCAGCGTGGTCTTGCCGCAACCGTCGCTTCCGCGTACCAACGTCAGCCCCGGACGCAACGTGGCGTCAAAGGTGTCCAGCACAGTGCCGTGTGGGTAGCTAAAAGACAGGCCTTGCACTTGCAGACCAGGCAATGGAGGGTTCATGGGATCTGGCAAGTACGCGCCAGCCGCACAGCGGCGGCGCAGGGCAAAAACCGCCATTCTAGAAATTTTGCCGCGCCGCGCGACAATCGAAGAAGATCCACCCTGCCCGTTGCTTCCCATGTCCCTGCGCTACCTCGATTTCGACTTCAGTGAAGATGCCGAAGGCACCGGCACCTTCGATGCCATGGCGAGCGCCTCACTGGCCCAGCTGCCTGCCTTGCAAGCCGAAATCAGCGCCGTACTGGCGTGGGCGCACCAGCACTGGCCGGATGCCTGCGCCCCTGTGGAAGACGGCGGTGCCTGGCACTACGACCTGCAAGGCGTGCAGGAGGTCAGCCAGCCGCTGGTGCTGGAGTTCGACGCTGCCTGCGGGCAACTGCGCACGCAGGCGGGCAGCCCGGCACCTGCAAGAACCACCCTGAACCTGACCCTTGGTGGCACCGCCGATTTCTGCGCGGCGCTGCGCGAAGCCTTCGCAATCGAATAGCAAGCCGCAGGGGGTTCACTCCGGTTACCAACAAAAGCCCCACGATGCATACAGGTTAGCGCCCGGCACCACGCCAACCCTCAGGGCGGCGATACAGTTACGACTCATCAGTTCAACCCATTACTGGAGAGTTTCATGCTGACACGCCGTCATTTCCTGGGTGCAGGCCTGGCCACCACTGTTTACGCAGCGGGCTCTTTTGTCCCGGTGTGGGCCCAGAACGCACCGCAGTTCGGCGCGCCCACACTGCCCAGCCCCGGCTTTCGCCGCATGAAGGTGGGCGATGTGGAGGTGATTGCACTGAACGACGGCATCACCCGCCGCCCGCTGGGGGAAGAGTTCGTGAAGAACGCGCCGCTGGCCGAAGTGCGTGCTTTGCTGGCATCCCAGGGCCTGCCCACGGATTACATCGATGTGCCCTACACGCCCTTCCTCGTGGTGGCAGGTGCGCGCAAGGTCCTTATCGACACGGGCCTGGGCGAGTTCGGTGGCCCCACCACCGGCAAGCTGCTGCAGAGCCTGAACGCAGCAGGCCTGCAGGCGGCAGACATCGACACGGTGCTGATCAGCCACTTCCATGGCGACCACATCAACGGCCTGCGCAACAAGGCGGGAGAATGGACCTTCCCCAAGGCCAAGGTGCTGGTGCCCGCCGCCGAACACGCCTTCTGGATGGATGACGCCCGCATGGTAGCAGCGCCTGCGGGCATGAAAGGCGCATTCGAGAATGTCCGGCGCACATTCGCCTCCCTGCCCGCCGACACCCTGGTGCCATTTGCCGCTGGCACGCAGGTCGCACCGGGGATTCAGTCCGTGGCAGCCTACGGCCACACGCCCGGCCACACGCTGTTCGAACTCCAATCTGCGGGTCAGAACTTTTTTTATGTGGCAGACCTCACGAATGTGCCGGCCCTGTTTGCACGCAACCCCGACTGGGCCGTCACGTTTGACATGGATGCCGAAGCCGCGCGCAAGGTGCGCCGCGATGTGTTCCAGCGCATCACCGCAAGCAAGGCCCTGCTGGGTGGCTTCCACTTCCCGTTTCCGGCCTTTGGCCGCATGGCGGCTTCTGGCAATGGTTATGCCTTCGAACCTGCCGCCTGAAGCGCTAATCAGCCGGCGCGCCTTGGTGGCCACGGGGGCCGTGGGCAGTGCACTGGCACTCACGGCGCGGCCATCCTGGGCAACGCAGGATGCAAGCGCCGAGACCCTGCTGCGCCAGGGCGGGGTGGTTGCTGTATTTCGGCACGCGCTTGCGCCTGGCAGCTTTGACCCGCCAGGTTTTCGCCTTGGCGACTGCAACACCCAGCGCAACCTCAACAATGAGGGCCGGGCACAGGCCCGGCGCATCGGCGAATGGTTCAGGGAACGGGAACTGCGTCCTGCGCGGGTACTTTCCAGCCCCTGGTGTCGCTGTACCGACAGCGCCACCCTGGCCTTTGGCGTCCCGCAGGTATGGGCCGCACTGGGCTCACCGCACGGCGCCCCCGAGACCACAGGGGCCCGTCATCTGCGCGAGCTGGGCAATGCGCTGGTCGACGCGTCGGCTCGCAGTGGCCAGTTCGAGGTGTGGTTCACCCATATGTTCGTGCAGTCGGATCTGCTGCGCGACAGCACAGGTTCAGGCGAAGCCCTGGTGGTGCGGGCCGAGCGCAACGCTGCGGCCCAGGTGCTGGCCAGGTTCTCTGTCACGGCCTGAAAAGGCGGGCTTTGCCCACACCAGTGGCTGCGTCCTGGCAGGCCGTAAAAGCCATGGTCCACGCAGGTTCAATCCCTGCAGCCATGTATCACGCCATGAGACCCGGTTTCGAAGAAGACCTGCCGAAAGGCACTGGTGCCGGCTGTAGCCTAAAATCATCCTTTTTTCCACCATCACAGAGACCTACCATGGGCAACAAGATCGTCACCGAAGCAGACCGCAAGCACACCCCCCAACCCAAGCCCATGCCAGGCGTGAGCCTGCCAACGTCTGGCCGTGGTCAGCGCGTGAGCCTCGAACGTGGCGTGGCCACGCGCAGCAAGAAGAACCCTGGCAAGCGCTCCAAGAAGGGCGGCTGATCGGCCCTGTGACCGCACGGCGCCTCGGCAGAAAGCAGCCCTCCTCGGAGGGCTTTTTTATTGGCGTCTTGCCGCACCCACTGCGTGACCTGCGTGTTGCGGGCTGAACGGGCAGATGCAGAGGCTCCGCGCGGGCCATCCCGGCCATCGCCGGCGACAATCCACAGGCAAGCCCCACCACACGTGAGTACCCCATGTCCAACGAAGAACCGTCAGGCTTCAACGCCCGCCTGTGGCGCCGTTTCGTGCAGATTGCGCGGCCCTTCTGGCAATCCGAAGAGCGCTGGCGCTCGCGCGGGTTGCTGGCGCTGCTAGTGGTACTGCTGCTGGGGCAAACCGCCTTCAACGTCTGGTTCAACCACGAAACCGGCGAATTCACGTCGGCCCTGGCGGCGCGTAATGCAGACCGCTTCTGGGCGTCCATCCAGCGCTACACACTCATCCTGGTGGCGGCCGTGCCGATTTACGCGTTGTATTACTACGTGCGCGACACGCTGGGCCTGCGCTGGCGGCGCTGGCTCACGCAGCATTTTCTGGCACGCTATTTCGACCAGCGCGCCTACTACCGGCTCAACGCCGTCGTGGGCATCGACAACCCCGACCAGCGCATCGCGGAAGACATCAATGCGTTCACCCAGCAGTCGCTGTATTTTTCGATGGTCGCGCTGGGCTCGGTCATCCAGCTGATTGCTTTTTCCAGTGTGCTGTGGACCATCTCGCAAGGGCTGGTGTATTTCCTGATCGGTTACGCCATCTTCAGCACCGTGTTCACCGCCAAGGTGTTCGGCAAACGCCTGATCGGGCTGAACTACCGCCAGCTGCAGCGCGAGGCCGATTTCCGTTTCAACCTGGTGCGGGTGCGCGAGCATGCCGAGCCCATCGCCTTTCACAACGGCGAACTGCGCGAAATGTCGGCCCTGCGCCGCATTTTTGACGCGCTGTATGCGAACTACCAGCAGGTGCTGCGCTGGCAGTTCAAGCTCAACCTGTTCCAGTACACGC
>DAOPUP010000114.1:0-7172 GCA_035350655.1 Acidovorax sp.
TGGGCATCCTGGAGACCGAGTGGGCCGAAAACCGTGCCAAGCTGCCCCAGGACATCATCCGCTCCACCATCGGCAAGGTTTTTGAATCGCTGTACTCCACAGGCGAACGTGACAAGTTCCGCACGCGCCTGGAGCGCAATGCGGCTGGCGGCACCGAAATCTATGTCACCCACCGCGGCATGGTCGAGGTCTACACCACCACCTCCAAGGACAGCACCATCTGGCAGCCCCGCGCCACCGACCCGGAACTCGAAACCGAATTCCTGCGCCGGCTCATGGTCAAGCTCGGCGTAAGCCAGGAACAGTCCCGGGCCGTGGTGGCAGCGCCAGCATTGCAGGCTGCCAAGGTGCGCATGACGTCGGTGAACAGCGTTCCCGTGGTACAGATGGATGAAGGTTTTGATCGTGCATGGCGCCGTGTCGGCCTGGCCCTGGACCGCACCGGCTTCACCGTGGAAGACCGCAACCGCAATGAAGGCCTGTATTTTGTGCGGTACGTGGCGCCGGGCACCGACAAGAAAGAACCCGGCTTCTTCAGCAAGCTGCTCGGTGGCGGATCTGCCGCCACACCGCCGCTGAAATACCGTGTGGTGGTACGCAGCCAGGGCGAGGCCACCACGGTGTCCGTGCTCAACGAGGCCGGCGCTGCCGAATCTTCCGCCAACGCCGAACGTATCCTGCGCGTACTGGCAGACGACCTGAAATAAGCCGACCTCCCGATGCTGCGCTTTCGCAGCTTGGGCAGCGGTAGCTCAGGCAACGCCACCGTGGTGGAGGCCGGCGACGGATCACAGGTCCGTCGCCTGTTGGTGGACTGCGGCTTCGGTATCCGGCAACTGGCTGCGCGGCTGGGTGCCGCGGGGTTGGGCATCGACCAGATAGATGCCATTTTCATCACGCACGAACACGCCGACCATGTTGGGTGTGGCCCCACTGCGGCCTTGCGGCACCGCATCCCTTTGTGGATGAGCTACGGAACCCATGCGGCGCTGGGCACCCCCGATCTGCAAGGGCTGCTGCGGGTGGCCCATGACATGGAGCCGATCCATCTCGGCCCGTTGTGCGTTCTGCCGTTCACCGTGCCGCATGATGCACGGGAACCGCTGCAATTGCGCTGCACCGATGGTGCATCGCACCTGGGTCTGCTCACCGATCTAGGGCACGCCAGCAGCCATGTGTTGCAACAACTGCAAGGCTGCCATGCGCTGCTGCTGGAGGCCAACCACGATCCGGACTTGCTCGCCGCCTCCAGCTACCCCACTTTTCTCAAGCGGCGCATTGGGGGGGAGCATGGACATCTCGCCAACCATGCCGCCGCCGGCATCCTGAAGGCCGTGCAGCATGCAGGCCTTCACCGCGTGGTGGCAGCCCACCTCAGCGCACAGAACAACCAGCCCTGGCTGGCACAAGAGGCGCTGGCACACGCCCTGAAATGGCCTATTCACGCTGTGGACATCGCCTCGGCCGCCACAGGAACGGACTGGATCGACGTGGCTCTGCCGCAGTAACCGCATACGCTGGCGCAGTCACCAAGCACAAAAAAGCCCCGTACCTGTGCCAGGCCGGGGCTTTTTTCAAACTTCAGAAACTCCAGCCTGGCTGGCGATTCCTGAAATTTGTTCTGGCTTTACTTCGCAGCAGATGCGGCGCTGGTAGCAGCAGCGGCAGCAGCGTCGGCAGCAGCCTTGGCAGCGTCGGCAGCAGGAGCAGCTGCGTCAGCGGCGGGGGCAGCAGAAGGAGCAGCTGCGTCAGCGGCGGGGGCAGCAGCAGGAGCGGCAGCGGGTGCTTCCACAGGCGCTGGTGCAGGAGCAGCAACAGGCTCTTCCTTCTTGCCGCAAGCGGCGAGGGCGGCAGCAGCGATCAGGGTAGCCAGAACGAGGGACTTATTCATTTCAATTTTCCTAGTTGAACAGACAAAAAACCGGAATTGCCACTACGACCAGCTTCTGGAGCCGTTGACGCGTTGGCGGAATGCAATGGCATGCGTTGGAGCGCAGTCGCGGATTATATTGGGAATTCATCAATCCTGACTAACCCTAACAGATGACCTCCACCGCATTTTTCATGCATCGAAGCACTATTAACGCTACAACCCCAAGGTGGTTGACGGGAACCCGGGAGAACTTTTGCTGCGCAGCCATTCATTGAGCGTTTCGCGCAGCAAAACGCGGCGCTCCGGCTCGACGCCAGTGACCCCCACACAACGCAAAGGATCGACGCGGTGCAGCACCCAGGCGGGGGACCACAACGCGCTGGGAAGGTCCAGCGGGTCTGCCGACGGGCTGCGCCGGCAGGTGATGATGTGATCCCAGGTGCCACGCCAGCGCACAAAACGCGCATGCCGCCGAATCACCTCATCAAACGTGCAGGCCAACATGGTGAAGCGCCGACCGCTGTGCGCCCACTGCTGCAACGACTCGATCACGGCAAGCTCACCCAGCGGCCAGTCATAGAAATTGGCGTCACTCACCACGATCTCTGACCAGCCATCACGGGCCGCCGTGGCCAGGCCATCACGCACCAGCTGCATGAACGCGTCGCGGCCACTGAACCGGCCGCAAGGCAAGTCGGGCAACGGCGGGGCTGCGGGGGGCGTGTCTGTCATGGGATGTCATCTTTGCAGACATGGGCCCAGCCGGCGTCGCACCAGGCAGACAACAACTCCAGGGCATCGTCACTCGCACGCGCCAGGTCGCGGCTGCGCAAGCGGCGCTCATCCGCCAGGCGCCGCATCAGCGTCGCATCGCGGCCTGCCGCGCGGTAGCTTTCGCCGTTGATGAACACATGCTGCGTGTCGTACATCATGCGGGTGCGCCGATCCAGCACCACACCCTCCAGCATCACGCCTGCGTCATGGGGCTCAAACCACACGCTGGGCTTGGGCTCGGTCAGGTATTCACCGAGCGCGCGCTCCAGCACCAAGGGCTCGCTCAACGCCCGTTGCAATGCCTCGCGGGCAAAATCGTGCAGCCGCTGCGGGATGGCTGCGGGCTGCTCCACGGCGTCCTGGCCCGCGTCGCGGTACAGCACAGGCGCGTCGTCTTCACCTGCATCTTCTGCCACGCGCATCAGGAGCTCCTGCGCCAGTTCGGCGCGCGCTGGCGCCCGGAAACCGATCGAGTAGGTCATGCACTCCCCCTCGGCCACGCCATCGTGGGCATAACGCGGCGGCAGGTACAGCATGTCGCCGGGCTCCAGAACGAACTCTTCTTCAGGCTCGAACTGCGCCAGCACCTTCAACGGAATATCGTCCCGCAGGCTCAGGTCTTTTTGTCGACCGATGCGCCAGCGGCGGCGCCCGTGGGCCTGCAGCAAAAACACATCGTAACTGTCGAAATGCGGGCCCACGCCGCCGCCATCACTGGCATAGCTGATCATCAGGTCATCCAGCCGCGCCTCGGGAACAAAACGGAATTGCTGCATGAGGGCGTGCACCTGGTCGTTGTGCAGGTCAACGCCCTGGACCAGCAAGGTCCAGTCGGGCTGCTGCAGCGCAGGCAGTGCCCGGCGCGAGAAGGGACCATGGCACAGCTTCCAGACATCCTTGACCTGCTGCACCAGCCTGGACTCCACGCCCTCCTGGGCGGCCAACGCAAACAGCCCGGCACGTGACACCGGCGGCGTGAACTGGGGAATGGCCTGGCGCACCAGCAAGGGCTTTTTCTGCCAGTGCCGACGCATGAATTGCGCGGGGGTGAGGCCGCCGAGCAGGGAGAGGGGTTGCTGGATGTCCATGAAAACCTGTCCGCCCCATGAAGGGCCATTGATCAAACTGCGACAATTCTCCTATGGAAATTACCGAACAATGCGTGGTCGCACTGACCTGGACCCTGAAAGACACCCTGGGTGAAGAGCTGGACGTGCTCGATGACCCTGTCGAATTCCTGGTGGGCGGCAACGATCTGCTGCACCGCATCGAGGAAGCCCTGCAGGGCCATGGCCCGGGTGCAACGCTGGCGCTGCACCTCGAACCCGAAGATGCCTTTGGCGACTTCGACGACCAATTGCTGTTTCTGGAACCGCGCAGTCTCTTTCCTGCCGAGCTCGAGGAAGGCATGACGTTCGATGGCAGCGCATTGCCGCAAGGCGTCAATCCCTCTGCACCCCGCAGCGGGCTGTACACCGTCACGGAAATCTATCCAGAACATGTGGTGCTGGACGCCAACCACCCGCTGGCCGGCATCGCCCTGCGGCTGCAACTGACAGTGCAGAGCGTGCGCGAAGCCACGGAAGACGAGATTGGCAAAGGCACGGCCGGCACCGGCTTCTTCCGCATCCAGCCCCAGGCACCCGGCAGCTCGTTGCTGCATTGACCTGGCTGCCCCCCCCGCCAGGGCCGCCGTCTTGCGCAGGCCAGTTACTGGCGAGAGATCTGTCCGTTGTACAGGCGCACCCGGTCGCCTGGACGCAGGTCACCTGGATGGCTCACGTCGTAGGAACGGTAGCCCCCCTGGTCGAGCTGGATCGAGATGCGGTAGCCCTGCACCTCGCCCCCGCCGCTGGTGCTGTTGCGTCCTTCAATGGCGTTGCCTGCCAACGCTCCGCCGATCACGCCCACCGCCGTCGCTGCCGTGCGGCCCGAGCCCCCGCCCACCTGGTTGCCCAGCACGCCACCTACCACAGCGCCCAGCACGGCACCTGCCCCGGTGGTCTGCCCCTGGCTGCGCCCCTGCAGCACCTCGATATTGGCAACACGGCCATATTCGGTGCCCATGGGTTGGTTCACATACACCGGTGCATTGCTCTGGTAACCGCCAGAGGAATAGCCGCCCGCGGGGTACTGTGCCGGGTAGGGCTGCTGCGGCGCGCATGCGGCCAGGGTTCCCAGCAAAAGAACAGAGCCGAGCAGGGTGGCGGAACTTGTGATCTGACGCATGGCAGTTCTCCTTGAATAGTTCGGTGGGGGTGAGGTCAGGGCGAAATCACCCACCCCGTCCTCCCATGCGTCGATTCCAGCATGGGCGCAAGGCGCTCCAGGCCAGCGCAGCACGAACGTCCGGGTCGGCTGGGGGCGCTGCGCCGCGTAGGAATGCGCTCACACCGCAATTGGGAAACGGGCGCTGCGGCCAACAACCGCCGCCTACCCCTTTCCTGTGGAGCCGTAGCCGCCTTCCCCACGCTCTGTGGCTTCGAACTCGGTCACCACGTTGAACTGCGCCTGCAGCACGGGAACGATCACCAGTTGGGCCAGCCGCTCCAGGGGCTGCAGCGTGAAAGGCACGGTGCTGCGATTCCAGGCACTGACCATGAGCTGCCCCTGGTAATCGCTGTCGATCAGGCCCACCAGGTTGCCCAGCACGATGCCGTGCTTGTGCCCCAGCCCCGAACGGGGCAGGATGAGCGCAGCGTACCCGGGGTCTTTGATGAACATGGCGATGCCCGTGGGCACCAGGTGCCAGGCATTGGGCGCCAACTCCAAAGGCGCATCGATGCAGGCCCGCAGATCCAGCCCCGCGCTGCCCGGCGTGGCATAGGCGGGCAATTGATCCGCCATGCGCGGGTCGAGAATCTTGACGTCAATCTTCACTTCTTGCTTTCTGATGTGTAGCGGGAAGGAACAGCCCCTCCAGCATGGGAACGATCGCGCGGCTTCGGGTCGTGAAACCGGGAAGGCATGCCCCCCCCAAGAGAGCACCCACCGCGGGGAGAAAGCCCCCCTTGCAGAGTGCGCATCGCCGGCGCGCGCAGGACGGGCAGCCCGGCATACCGAGCCGGCCCCGCTCACGCGGGAGGCAGGCGCCGGGCAATATCGGCGATCAGCTGCTGGGCCAGCACGCGCTTGGATGCCCGGGGCAGCTCGCGATGCCCCTGCGCATCCACCAGCAACAGGGCGTTGTCGTCCTGCCCGAAGGTGGCAGGGCCAATATTGCCCACCAGCAGCGGCACGCCCTTGCGCAGGCGCTTGGCCGTGGCATGCTTCAGCAGGTCGTGGCTTTCGGCAGCGAAACCCACACAGAACAGGTCTCCCACCAGCGCATGCGGCGACTGGGCAACCGTGGCCAGGATGTCGGTGTTTTCGACAAAACCCAGCACCGGCATCTGGCCCGAGCCATCCTTCTTGATCTTCTGGGTCGATGGCATGGCAGGCCGCCAGTCGGCCACTGCCGCTGTTGCTATGAAAACAGAAGCTATCTGTGCACGTTTTTCAACGGCTGCGAGCATTTCCTGTGCCGATTGCACATCCACGCGGTGCACGCCCCGCGGCGTGGGCAGATGCACCGGCCCCGCCACCAAGGTGACCTCGGCGCCCGCCTCGCGGGCCGCGCGCGCAATGGCAAAGCCCATCTTGCCGCTCGACAGGTTGGTGATGCCGCGCACCGGATCGATCGCCTCGAAGGTCGGGCCAGCCGTGACCAGCACCTTGCGGCCGGACAGCAGCTTGGGGGCGAAAAAGGCCACCAGCTCGTCCAGCAGTTCCAGGGGTTCGAGCATGCGCCCGTCGCCCGTTTCGCCGCAGGCCTGGTCGCCATGGCCCACGCCCAGCACCACGGCGCCATCCTGGGCCACCTGGGCCAGGTTGCGCTGGGTGGCCGGGTGGGCCCACATCTCGCGGTTCATGGCGGGCGCCAGCAGCAAAGGCACGCGCCCCGTGGGCCGGGCCAGGCACAGCAGGCTCAGCAACTCGTCGGCCCGCCCCTGCGCCAGCCGCGCCACAAAGTCGGCACTGCAAGGCGCGATCAGGATGGCGTCGGCCTCGCGGCTCAGGTTGATGTGGGGCATGTTGTTGGGCTCGCGCGCGTCCCATTGCGAACCATGCACCGGCCGGCCCGAAAGCGCCTGCATGGTGACCGGCGTGATGAACTGCGCGGCCGCCTCGGTCATCACCACCTGCACGGTGGCGCCCTCCTTGATGAGCTGGCGGCACAGATCGGCCGCCTTGTAGCACGCCACGCCCCCACTCAGACCCAGAACAATGTGTTTGCCAGCAAGCTCATTCATGGGCGCGAATTTAGCAGACCGGGGAAGGCGCGGGCGGTAGCGCCCGTCGGGCGCCCTCTATAATCCCGATTTCCCACCACCAAAAAAGACATGACCAAATTTGTCTTCGTCACCGGCGGTGTGGTGTCTTCCCTCGGCAAGGGAATCGCCTCAGCCTCCCTTGCCGCGATCCTCGAATCGCGGGGACTCAAAGTCACCCTCATCAAGCTTGACCCCTACATCAACGTAGATCC
>DAOPUP010000115.1:0-3765 GCA_035350655.1 Acidovorax sp.
TCGGGTGGCGGACACGGCGCCAGGCCATGTCGGTGATGTGCAGCAGGCCGTCGATACCGCCCAGGTCCACGAACGCACCGTATTCGGTGATGTTCTTGACCACGCCCTGAACGATAGAGCCTTCCTTGAGGGTTTCCATCAGCTTGGCGCGCTCTTCGCCCATGGAGGCTTCCACCACAGCGCGGCGGCTCAGCACCACGTTGTTGCGCTTGCGGTCGAGCTTGATGACCTTGAATTCCATGGTCTTGTTTTCGTACGGCGTCAGATCCTTGATCGGACGGGTATCGATCAGCGAACCGGGCAGGAATGCGCGGATGCCGTTGACCAGAACGGTCAGGCCGCCCTTGACCTTGCCGGAGGTGGTGCCGGTGACGAATTCGCCGGATTCCAGGGCCTTTTCCAGGCTCATCCAGGAAGCCAGACGCTTGGCGGTGTCGCGTGACAGGATGGTGTCGCCATAGCCGTTTTCGATGGAGCCAATGGCCACCGACACGAAGTCACCCACTTGGACTTCGACTTCGCCCTTGTCGTTCTTGAACTCTTCCAGCGGCACGTAGGCTTCGGACTTGAGGCCGGCGTTGACCACGACGAAGTTGTGCTCGACGCGCACGACTTCAGCGGTGATGACTTCGCCTGGGCGCATTTCCGTGCGCTGCAAGGATTCTTCAAAAAGGGCGGCAAAAGATTCGGACATGTGTTTCCTTGCCACAAACAGGATTCCAGGAGCACTATTGCTACTGTTTTTATAGCTGCTTGCGGTGGTTTTTTGCGGTAAAACCGCGGGTTAGGTTATCGATCCACACCACCTGAGCGCTGGCGCGCGAGAGGGGTGGCATGGGCCTGTGGCAACGCCTTTCGGCTGTGCCTGGGGGGCCAGAATTTTCATCAGGGCCCCGCATGTTTCAGCCCTGCGCAGAGACTGCGAAAGGCTGGCGCTCTTGCCACCAGACCAACACCTGGTTGACGGCTTCATCAATCGTCAAGGTGGAGTTGTCCAGGACCAGAGCATCTTGCGCGGGCTTGAGCGGTGCGACGCTGCGGGAGCTGTCCCGGGCATCGCGCGCCTCAAGGTCTGCGCGAAGGTCTTCGATATTAGCCGAAAAACCCTTTGAAATCAATTGTTTATAGCGGCGCTCGGCGCGACAGGCGGCACTGGCGGTCAAATACACCTTTAAAGGGGCGTTTGGAAAGATCACCGTGCCCATGTCGCGGCCATCGGCCACCAGGCCCGGCAGGCGCTGAAAGCTGTGCTGCAGCGCAACGAGGGCGGTGCGCACGGCGGGCAGGGCGGATACGCGCGACGCGTTCATGCCGGCCTCTTCGGTGCGGATGGCACCGGTGATGTCGTCGCTGCCCAGCAACACCTTGTCGCCTTCAAAGCGCACCGGCAGGGTCTGGGCCATGGCGGCAATGCGCGCTTCGTGGTCCGCATCGAGGGACAGGCCGGCACGCAAGGCGGCCAGTGCGGTGATGCGGTACAGCGCGCCCGAATCCAGGAACCCAAAGCCCAGCCGCTTGGCCACGGCTGCGGCCACCGTGCCCTTGCCCGACGCGGTGGGGCCGTCGAGGCAGATCACCGGTATGTGATGGGTTACCGCCTGCGCCACCGAGAACAGGGCTTCGAAATAGTCCGGAAAGGTTTTGGCCACGCATTGGGGGTCTTCGATGCGCACGGGCAGTTGCGCCGGGTTGAAGGCCGCGAGCGAGAAACACATGGCGACGCGGTGGTCATCGTAGGTGTGGATGCTGGCCGTTTTCCAGTCCGCAATCTGCGCGGGTGGCGTGACGCGGATGAAGTCTGCGCCTTCCTCGACCGTGGCGCCGAGCTTGCGCAACTCGGTCGCCATGGCGGCGATGCGGTCGGTTTCCTTCACGCGCCAGCTGGCAATGTTGCGCAACGTGGTGGTGCCTTGGGCGTAGAGCGCCATCACGGCGAGCGTCATGGCCGCATCGGGGATGTGGTTGCAGTCCAGGTCGATGGCTTTCAGGGGCCAGGCACCGCGCTCGATGTGCAGCCAGTTAGGGCCACCCGTGACCACCGCGCCCATGGCGCGTGCTGCCTCGACAAAACGGATGTCGCCTTGGATCGAGTCCAGCCCCACACCCTGGATCTTGATGCCTTTTTGGCTGCTAGTGCTTGTTGCAATTGCACCGAGTGCTATGAAATAGCTAGCGGATGAGGCGTCGGCCTCTACAGGAATATCGCCTGGCGACTGGTAACGGCTGCCGACCGGGATGGTGAAACGCTGCCAGTTCTGGTGCTCCACCACGATGCCGAAGCGCGCCAGCAACTGCAACGTGATGGCGATGTAGGGCTTGGAGATCAACTCGCCCACCACCTCGATGACGATACTCTGCGTGCCCGCCGCCAGGGGCAGGGCCATGAGCAGGGCGGTGAGGAACTGGCTGGAGACATCGCCACGCACGCGGATCGGCGTGGCCAGCGCCAGGGCTGGAACGCCTTGGGGCTGGGCGATGCGCAGCGGGGGGTAGCCATCGTTGCCCAGGTAGTCGATCTGGCAACCAAGCTGGCGCAGTGCATCGACGAGGTCGCCGATGGGACGCTCGTGCATGCGCGGCACCCCCGCCAGCTCAAACTCGCCACCGAGCAGTGCCAGTGCTGCCGTCAGCGGGCGCATGGCTGTGCCGGCATTGCCCATGAAGAGTTTGGCGGGCGATACGGGCGCGCGGCCACCCAAGCCCGTGATGCGCACCGTGCTGCCCCCTGTTTCGTCCACAGTGCAGCCGATCTGGCGCAGGGCGTCGAGCATCACGCGTGTGTCGTCAGACGCGAGCAGGTCTTGTACGGTGGTGGTGCCATTGCTCAGCGCAGCAAGCAGCAATACGCGGTTGGAGATGCTCTTGGAGCCGGGCAGGTGGACTTCGCCCGACGCGGCTTTCAATGGAGGTAGATCGAGGAATGCGGTGCTGTACATCGGTGTGGTTTGTCCATTGCAGCTAAAAGAGCATTTGTGCAGCCAGGAACCCGTGCCACCGGCGCGCCCTGATACCAGAGCACCCGTGAAACGGGCTTGGCCAGGCCACCGGGGGCGTCCCCCTCTGGGGAGGGCGCCGCAGGCGACTCAGGGGGTTATTTTCGTCTTGCGCCCATGCGCCAGTGGGCGCGGGTTTCGCTGGCCAGGGTGAGCATGTCCTCGATGCGCTGCGCGTCGTCTTTTTCGATCGCCTGCTCAAAATGGTGCAGGGTCTGTTGGAACAGGCGCGACTGGGCCAGCAGCTCTTCGCGGTTGGCCAGCAGGATGTCGCGCCACATCTTGGGATCGCTTGCAGCGATGCGGGTGAAGTCACGAAAGCCCGGGCCCGCCAGCGACAGGAAGTCATCGCCGCGCGACTGTCCGGTGATGCTGTTCATCATGGCAAAGGCCAGCAGGTGGGGCAGATGGCTGACGGCGGCAAACGCGGCGTCGTGCGATTCGGGCGACATGCTGGATACCCGGCAGCCGAGTGCCGCCCATACCTCTTCGGCTTTTTGCAGCTGTGCTGTGAGGGTGCGCTCGATGGGGGTGAGGATGACTTGCCGACCGCTGTAGAGCTCGGCATCGGCATGCTCCACGCCAGAAACCTCACGTCCGGTAATCGGGTGGGCAGGAACGAATGAACCCAGTTGGTCGCGCAACGAGCGCCGGGCGGCCTGCACTACATCGGTCTTGGTGGAGCCCACATCCATGATCAGCATCTGGGGAGTGACGAGGTGCTTGATGGCCTTGAGCGTGGCCTCCGTGGCGGCGACCGGCACGGCCAGCA
>DAOPUP010000115.1:3865-7112 GCA_035350655.1 Acidovorax sp.
AGGTGCTTGATGGCCTTGAGCGTGGCCTCCGTGGCGGCGACCGGCACGGCCAGCAGCACGATGTCGGCTCCTGCCACGGCCAGCAGGGCCGAAGGAGCCTCGACATCGATCACGCCCAATTGGCGGGCGCGGTCGGTAGTGGAAGGGGATTTGCTGTATCCCACCACGCGCTTGACGAGCCCCGCCTTTTTCATCGCGAGGGCAAAACTGCCCCCCATGAGGCCGCACCCGATCAGTCCGAGTTGTTCAAACATGCGGGCTCCTCAGGCTGAGACAGGGTAGGTGCCCAGAACCTTGTAGAACGCGCACAGGCTGCGCAACTCTTCCAGTGCCCGCGCGACGTGGGGCTGCGCGGGATGGCCGTCGAGGTCGATGTAGAAGTAGTACTCCCACTGGCCTGTGCGGGCCGGGCGTGATTCAAAGCGCGTCATCGAGACGCCATGGGTCTTGAGGGGCACCAGCAGATCATGCACGGCGCCAGGCCGGTTGGGCACCGACACGATGAGGCTGGTGCAGTCCTTGCCCGAAGGTGGCGGCGTCTGCAGTGTGTGGGGCAGGCAGATGATGGCGAACCGCGTGCGGTTGTAGGCATCGTCCTGGATGGCATGGGCCACGATGTGCAGGCCAAACTGCTGGGCTGCGCGCTCGCTGGACAGGGCAGCCCAGGCCGGGTTGGTGGTGGCCAGGCGCGCGCCCTCGGCATTGCTGGAGACCGGGCGGCGCTGCGCATGCGGCAAATGCTTGGACAGCCAGGCTTGGCATTGGGCCAGCGCTTGTGGATGGGCCAGCACCACCTCGATGCCGTCGAGTGACTTGCTGGTGCGCAGCAGGTTGTGGCGCACCAGCAGACTCACTTCGCCGACCACATGGGTGGGCGTGTGCAGGAACAGATCGAGCGAGCGTGTGACCACGCCTTCGGTGGAGTTCTCGACGCCCACCACACCGTACTGCGCGCTGCCCGCTGCCGTGGCGTGAAACACCTCGTCGAAATTGGCGCAGTACATCAGGTCGGCTGCACCACCAAAGAACTCAATGGCGGCCTGTTCGCAGAAGGTGCCTTCCGGACCCAGCACGGCCACGCGCTGGGGTGATTCGAGGGCCAGGCAGGCCGACATGATCTCGCGCCAGATGGCCGCGACATGGGCGCCCTTGAGCGGGCCAGGGTTGGCGGTCTGGATCTTCTCGATCACCTGTGCCACGCGATCTGGGCGAAAAAAAGGAGTGCCTTCGCGTTTTTTGACTTCGCCCACCTGCTCGGCCACCAGCGCGCGCTGGTTCAGGAGGGTCAGCAGTTGCTGGTCGATGGTGTCAATCTGCACGCGCAGGCTGGCGAGGTCGGAGGAGGCTTGCGGATGGTTCATGAATGACGGGTGCGTTCGCTGTGCGTGCGGCTGAACGGGCGTTCAGGCGCTCTTCTGTTCAAATTCTTGCAGGTAGTCCACCAGTGCCTGCACGCCCGCCAGCGGCATGGCGTTGTAGATGCTGGCGCGCATGCCCCCGACCGACTTGTGCCCCTTGAGCTGCAGCAGACCACGCTCCTTGGCGCCCGCCAGAAAGGCATCGTTGCGGCTTTCGTCGCGCAGGAAGAACGGCACATTCATGCGCGAGCGGCAGTTGGCCGCCACCTTGTTGACATAGAACTGCGACTGGTCAATGGCGTCGTACAGCAGGCGGGCTTTTGCGATGTTGCGCTGCTCGATCGCCGCCACGCCGCTGTGGCCGCCCTCGCGCTGGCGCTTGAGCCACTGAAAGGTCAGGCCCGCCACGTAGATGCCCCAGGTGGGGGGGGTGTTGTACATGGACTGGTTGTCGGCGACTGTCTTGTAGTCGAATGCGCTGGGGCAGGCCGGCAGGGCATGGCCCAGCAGGTCTTCGCGCACCACCACCAGCGTCAGGCCCGCGGGCCCAAGATTCTTCTGGGCGCCGCCAAAGGCCAGGCCGACGCGCGACCAGTCCACAGGGCGCGAGGCCACGTGGGACGAAAAATCAATCACCAACGGGGCATCGCTGCCCAGTGCCTTCAGGTCGGGCAGCTCATGAAATTCGACGCCGTTGATGGTTTCGTTGCTGCAGATGTGCAGGTAGCTCGCACCGCGGCTCATGGTCCATCCTGCGGGGTCGGGCAGGGCGGTGAAGTCGTTGTCTTCACCCGAGGCGATCACGTTGACTTCGGATGCGTATTTGCGCGCTTCCTTTTGCGATTTCTGGCTCCAGCTGCCAGTCACCACAAAATCGACGGCCCCTGCGCGCGAGAGGTTCAGCGGCACGATGGCGTTTTCTGCCAGACCACCGCCCTGCATGAACAGGATCTTGAAGTGCGAAGGCACGGCCAGCAAGTCGCGCAGATCGGCTTGCGCTTGTTCGTAGATGGAGAGGAACTCTTTGCCGCGGTGGCTCATTTCCATCACGCCCATGCCGCTGCCATGCCAGTCCAGCATTTCGGCGGCAGCCTGCTCCAGGACTTCAGTGGGAATGGCGGCCGGGCCGGCCGAGAAGTTGTACGGGCGTGTCATCGGGTTTAGGTCAAAAAAGGCTGAAAGCGCTTGTGAAATAAGCGCTTTCAGCTTTGTTTTTTTATAGCATTTGCGGTGCGACAGGCGCTGAAGAACTCAGGCGTCCGGCGCATCCGGGGTGTCAGGGGATGGGCTCGCGTCACCTTCCACGCCGGCTTCGCCATCGGTGGGCGCGTCGGCCACGTTTGCGTCGTTTTCGACAATGCGCTGCAGGCCGCTGAGCTTGGAGCCTTCGTCCAGGGCCATCAGCGTCACGCCCTGCGTGGCGCGGCCCAGTTCGCGGATCTCCGAAACGCGGGTACGCACCAGCACGCCCTTGTCGGTGATCAGCATGATTTCGTCATCGGCATGCACCAGCGTGGCGGCCACGACCTTGCCGTTGCGCTCGCTTTGCTGGATGGCGATCATGCCCTTGGTGCCACGGCCGTGGCGGGTGTATTCGGTGATGCTGGTGCGCTTGCCGTAGCCGTTCTCGGTAGCGGTCAGCACGCTTTGGGTTTCATCTTCGGCCACCAGCATGGCGATCACGCTCTGGCCTTCTTCGAGCATCATGCCGCGCACGCCGCGGGCCTGGCGGCCCAGGGGACGCACATCATTTTCGTCAAAGCGCACGGCCTTGCCGCCGTCGGAGAACAGCATGACGTCGTGCTGGCCGTCGGTCAGGGCCGCGCCGATCAGATAGTCGCCTTCGTCCAGGTTCACGGCAATGATGCCGCCCTTGCGTGGGTTGCTGA
>DAOPUP010000116.1:0-7109 GCA_035350655.1 Acidovorax sp.
CTGGTGGCGGTGCTGCGTTCGGACGGCGCGGTGCAGTTTGCCAATGCGGCGCTGGAGAACACGCTGGGTTTGTCGCGGCGCACGCTGGAAGGCGTGGACTTCTCCTCGTTCTTTACCGACCCTGCGCTGCTGCAGACCGCGCTGGCCGGTGCGCGCGGCAAGGACTTCGCCGCGCTGCGCTATGAGGCCGGCTTGAAGCGCTTGCACCAGGACCCCGTGCCCGTGCATGTGCATGTGGCCGATGCCGAGCAGGTGGGCGAAATCCTGGTGGAGCTGTGGCCCCTGGAGCAGCATGCCCGCCAGGACCGCGAAGAGCGCCTGCTGGACCAGGCCCAGGCCAACAAGGAGCTGATCCGCAACCTGGCGCACGAGATCAAGAACCCGCTGGGCGGCATCCGTGGCGCCGCGCAGCTGCTGGAGATGGAGCTCGATAGCCGCGAGCTGACCGAATACACCCAGGTCATCATCCATGAGGCCGATCGCCTGCAAAGTCTGGTGGACCGGCTGCTGGCGCCGCACCGCCACCCTCACCTGGTGGGCGACGTCAACATCCACGAGGTGTGCGAGCGCGTGCGTTCGCTGGTGCTGGTCGAGTACCCGCAGGGCCTGAAGGTGCAGCGCGACTATGACACCTCAATTCCCGAGTTCCGGGGCGACCGTGCCCAGCTCATCCAGGCCCTGCTGAACATCGTGCAGAACGCGGCCCAGGCCTTGACAGAGCGCATCGCTGCGGGTGACGCAGTGATCACGCTGCGCACGCGCGTGGCCCGGCAGGTCACGTTCGGTCGCCAGCGTTATCGGCTGGCACTGGAATTGCATGTCATCGACAACGGACCGGGCGTGCCCGACGCCATCAAGGAGCGGATTTTTTACCCGCTGGTGTCGGGGCGGGACGGCGGATCAGGGCTGGGGCTCACGTTGGCACAAACCTTCGTGCAGCGCCACCATGGGTTGATCGAATGCGACAGCGTACCGGGTCGCACCGACTTTCGCATCCTGATCCCCTTACCTTAAAAAACGCGCACGATGGTCCCTGATACGCAACCACAGGGAAGGTAAGAAAAATATATGAAGCCGATCTGGTTAGTAGACGACGACCCCTCGATCCGCTTCGTCCTGGAAAAGGCGCTGGCCCGTGAGAATCTGCCCACGCGCAGCTTCACACAGCCGCGCGAAGTGCTGGAAGCACTGGCGGACATCGCCGCAGGCGACCCGGCGCGCCAGGGCCCCCAGATTCTGGTGAGCGACATCCGCATGCCTGGAGGTTCCGGCCTGCAGCTGCTGGAAAAGGTGCGCGAACTGCAGCCGGGGCTGCCCGTCATCATCATGACGGCCTATTCCGATCTCGACAGCGCCGTCTCGGCCTTCCAGCGCGGCGCGTTCGAATACCTGCCCAAGCCGTTCGATCTGCCCAAGGCAGTGGAGCTGATCCGCCGCGCCGTCGAAGAAAGCCAGCGCGAAGAAGTCACCGAAGAGCGCCAGTCCGACACCCCCGAAATGCTGGGACAGGCGCCCGCCATGCAGGACGTGTTCCGCGCCATCGGCCGCCTGAGCCAGAGCCAGGTCACGGTGCTGATCACGGGTGAGTCGGGTTCGGGAAAGGAGCTGGTGGCGCGTGCGCTGCACAAGCACTCGCCGTGCGCGCAAGGCCCCTTCGTGGCCATCAACACGGCGGCCATCCCCAAAGACCTGCTCGAATCCGAGCTGTTTGGCCATGAGCGCGGCGCCTTCACCGGCGCGCAGACGCAGCGGCGCGGCCGCTTCGAACAGGCAGAGGGCGGCACGCTGTTCCTCGATGAAATCGGCGACATGCCCTTCGATTTGCAGACGCGCCTTTTGCGCGTGCTGTCGGACGGCCAGTTCTACCGCGTGGGCGGCCATGCGGCCGTGAAAGCCCATGTGCGCGTGATTGCCGCCACCCACCAGGACCTGGAAAGACGCGTCAAGGAGGGCGGTTTTCGCGAGGACTTGTTCCACCGCCTCAACGTGATCCGCCTGCGCCTGCCCGCGCTGCGCGAGCGGCGTGAAGACGTGCCCATGCTCACGCGCCACTTTTTGCAGCAAAGTGCGCGGCAACTGGGGGTGGAGCCCAAGCGCATCGCCGACGCAGCCATCGCACGGCTGGAGCAGTTCGCCTTTCCGGGCAACGTGCGCCAACTGGAAAACATCTGCCACTGGCTCACGGTGATGGCCCCATCCCAGGTCATTTCGCTGCGCGATCTGCCGCCCGAGGTGCTGGATGCGCCCGTGGACGCGGCGCCTGTGCGGGCCGAAGGCGGCGAGCCACCGGCCCTGGCAACGGGCATGGCGGTGGCCCCCGTGCTGGCCTTGCCGGCGTCCGAGCTGGTGGGCAGCATGCATGCCACAGAGCCCCCCAGCGCCGCCACCGATAGGCCGGCACCGGTGCTGGCAGCCAGCGCGGTCGACAGCTGGGAGCTGGCGCTGGAGGCCGAAGCGCACCAGCTGCTCGCGGGTGGGCAGCCCGAGGTCTGGGATGCGCTCACGCGGCGCTTCGAGTCCCGCCTGATCCGTACCGCCCTCTTGGCCACCCACGGTCGGCGCATGGAGGCCGCACAGCGCCTGGGCATCGGGCGCAACACCATCACGCGCAAAATCCAGGAGCTGGGGCTAGATGCCCCGGATGAGGCATGAAAATGGCCTCTTGTCTCTGATTTAATTGCACTTAATGCTATTTAATTAATAGCATTTCGGGTGGCGGCATTGTCCCATTGCCGTTCGAATTCAGCCCAGCGTCACCACCACCGGCGCATGGTCGCTGGGCTGCGGGTTCTTGCGCGGGGCGCGGTCCACCACGCAGGCGGTCACCGTGGGCTTGAGCGCCTCGCTGACCAGGATGTGGTCGATGCGCAGGCCCCGGTTTTTCTGGAAACCCAGCATGCGGTAGTCCCACCACGAGTAGCTCTTTTCGGGCTGTTCGAACATGCGAAAGGCGTCGGTGAGCCCCAGTGCCAGCAGGGCCTGGAAGTGGTTGCGCTCTTCGGTGGTGTGGTGAATGGTCTCGCGCAGGCCCACGGGGTCGTAGGAGTCGCGGTCCTCGGGCGCCACGTTGAAGTCGCCCACCAGCACCAGACGCGGGTGGGTTGCCATTTCGGCGCGCACCATGTCCTGCAGCGCCTGCAGCCAGCGCATCTTGTAGGCAAATTTTTCTGAACCGGGTTCCTGTCCGTTCACGAAGTAGCCATTGAGCAGGCGCAAGGGGCCTGTGGGCGTATCCAGCGTGGCCGTGATGACGCGGGCCTGTTCGTCCGCGAACGCCGGGATGTTGCGCACCACGTCGCACAGCGGATGGCGGCTCAATATCGCCACGCCGTTGTAGGTTTTCTGCCCGAAGGCCAGGGCGTCGTAGCCGGCCTCTTTCAGCGCGTCGTGCGGAAATTTGTCGTCGGTCAGCTTGAGCTCTTGCAGGCACAGCGCATCGACCGGGTTGGCAGCCAGCCAGGCCAGCACCTGGGGCAGGCGCACCGAAAGGGAGTTCACGTTCCAGGTGGCAATTTTCATAGGTTTTTGGTCTGTAGCCCTGGTTTTTCCAGCACTGTATGCTATCAATAAAGAAGTGAGCGAGGGCCGGAGTGCGCGCGCTCAGGCACGGCGCACATAGCTCACAAAGCTGAACGGCAAGCCGCTGGCACTGGTGTGGTTCGTGCGCGCGGCTTCGACCCATTCGGGGCCTAGCACCGGCGCGTGGGCATCGCCGTCGAAGTCTTGCGCGATCTCGGTGACTTCGACGCGCTCGGCCAGCGGCAGGGCCTGGGCGTAGATCTGCGCGCCACCGATCACCCACACCGTCTCGGAGGGGGCAAAACACTGGAGCGCATCATGCAGGCT
This sequence comes from Acidovorax sp., assembly GCA_035350655.1. Classification (GTDB taxonomy): domain Bacteria; phylum Pseudomonadota; class Gammaproteobacteria; order Burkholderiales; family Burkholderiaceae_C; genus Acidovorax. The sequence continues at coordinate 3,847 of DAOPUP010000116.1, forward strand.
GGAGGCACGCTGCACCCCCGCTTCATGCCAGTCGTTCTGGCGCGTGATGACCACGTTGGTGCGCCCCGGCAGGGGGCGAAAGCGTGCCGGCAGCGAGTCCCAGGTCTTGCGTCCCATGACCACCGGGTGCCCCAGCGTGAGCCGTTTGAAATGCGCCAGGTCTTCGGGCAAATGCCAGGGCATGGTGCCGTTGTGGCCGATGACGCCGTTGGCGGCGCGCGCGTAGATCAGGTGCAGTGGCATGGTGGCGGGCAATCCGTCAGATGTGCAAAAAGGCAAGGGCGCCTATGCCCAGGCCCAGGGTGGCCACGCCATACATGCCGTATTCCAGCCATTTTTTGCGGGTGAGCAGGGCAATGGCGGCGAGGGCAATGGCCACCTGCAGCGCAGTGGTGGCCTGGGCCCAGCGGTGGTGCTGGTGCATCTGGGCTTCACTCTGGTGGTCAAAATCCAGCGCCTCGGCCTCCAGCTTGTCTGCGACCCGCTTGATATCGTTCTTTTCCGTCTCGTAGCGATCCACCTTGGCCTGGTAGGCCGTCTTCTTGTCATCCGCGGCCAGGTCGCGCGCCAGTTCAGCCAGTGACTGCTTGGTGCTCTTGGCCTGAAAGTAATTCCACTGGTTAGATGCCTCTGTCTTGCGGATGGCGGCATCGTTCTTGAGCAGGCCGGCATTGGCCTGGGTGGCGCCCCCCATGTACGAGAAGATGGCGCCTACCGTGGCGACGATGGCCGTGAACATGGCGATCTTGCTGGTCGACGAGCCGCTATCGGCCGCATGGCTGGCCTCGGGGCCGTGGCTTGCGTGCTCGATGGCATGGTCATGGGGGCCATGCACGTGAAATCCGCCTGAGGACATGCTGGTTCCGTCTTGTAAAAGGGACATGGCGATCGGGTTGCTCTGGTGCGCCCGGTCGGAGAAAAGCGCTTACACGGCCACCGGTGCCTTGATGGCGGGGTGGCACTGGTAATCGACTACCTCGAAGTCTTCGTACTGGTAGTCGAAGATGCTGTCCGGCCGGTGTACGATGCGCAAGGTCGGATAGGGGTAGGGCGCGCGCGCCAGCTGCGTTTTTACCTGTTCGGTGTGGTTGCTGTAGATATGGCAGTCGCCGCCGGTCCAGATGAAGTCGCCCACCTCCAGGTCGCACTGCTGCGCCACCATGTGCGTGAGCAGCGCGTAGCTGGCGATGTTGAAGGGCACGCCCAGAAAGATGTCGGCGCTGCGCTGGTAGAGCTGGCAGGAAAGCCGGCCTTTGCCGCCGGGCTCGGTGGCGGGCGCCACATAGAACTGGAAGAACGCATGGCAGGGCATCAGCGCCATCTGGTCCAGATCGGCCACGTTCCAGGCGCTCACGATGATGCGGCGCGAGTCGGGGTTGGTCTTGAGCGTATCGATCACCTGCTGGATCTGGTCGATGTGTCCGCCGTCGGGTCGGGGCCAGCTGCGCCACTGCACGCCGTAGACCGGGCCGAGGTCGCCATCGGCGCGCGCCCATTCGTCCCAGATGGTGACGCCGCGCTCTTTGAGCCAGAGGTTGCTGCTGGAGCCGGTGAGGAACCACAGCAGCTCCACGATGATGGACTTGAGGTGCACCTTTTTCGTGGTGACCAGGGGAAAGCCTTCGCGCAGATCAAAGCGCATCTGGTGGCCAAACACGCTGGTGGTGCCCGTCCCGGTGCGGTCCGCCTTGGTGACCCCATGGGTGAACACATGGCGCATGAAGTCTTCGTATTGTGAGCGGACGGGGCGCTGGGGGGGGGCGGAAGTCATGGGGCAAAAAACAGGCGTGTGACAGAAGGCTGCGGCGCACCACGGCGCCGGGCCCGATAGTGTGCCACCGATGGCTTGGGCCGTGGCGGTGCAGGGGGGCTGCCGGGGCGCAGGGCGTGTCAGGCTCCAAATCCCGTGGTGGGCACCTCTATGCCGTCTTCGAACAGCAGCGTGCGTTCGGGCCAGCGCAAGGCGGCCAGCCGGTATTGCGGGTCGTGCGGGGTGCCGGCCTTGCGGGCCCGCCAGCGCCCGCCCACCGAGTAGTCCACGCAAAAGACGTTGCGGCGCGCGCCATGCCAGGCAAAGGGCGGTGTCTGGCCAAACAGGCCTGCCTCTTCGTGCGTGAGGGCGCCCAAGCTGCTTGGCGCGGGCAAGACGGGGCGGCGCCAGTAGTGGCCCATCACCACGGGGATGGCATCGCGGTAGCTGTCCCACCAGGCCATGCGTTCGACAAAGCGCCATTTTCCGCCGGCATGGAAGGGGTCGCTGCCCTGGCGTTCGACCCCCGAGGTCAGCACCTTGAGCGGGTTGAGCATGGCCTTGAGCAGCTCGTTGTCGGCATGGGCCTGCAGAAAGGGCGGCTTGTGCTGCGAGTCTTCCAGGTCGTGCGGCCATTGCTGGCGCTCGGCGGCCAGGCGCCGGGCCAGCGTGCCGTCCTGCGCCTGCCGGCGTACCTCGGCTTCCCAGTGGTCGTATTCGGCGCGGACGCTGCCGGGCGCCAGCTGGCGCGCCGCGGCGATCTGGGTGGGCAGCCAGGCGGCGTGCACGATGCGCAGGTCGGCGCGCTCCAGCGCTACCGGCAGCCGGCCCAGAAAGGCGACGATGTCCGCGCGCGCGTTGGCCGTGGGGCGCGCAAAGGGCGCGTATTTGTCGTGGTCGGAATCCAGGCGCGCATCGAAGTACCAGCCTGCGCCGTCCTTGGCGTCGTTGCGCAGCAGGCTGATCTCGTGGTTGCCGATCACGGCCACGGCGCGCCCGCTGGTCACCAGCTGCGCCACCCGCGCCAGCACGGCCGGGCTGTCGGGGCCCCGGTCGCAGAAGTCGCCGACAAAGACCAGCGTGCGGCCATCGCGGTGCCGGCCCTGGGCGTCGTAGCCCAGGTGGGCCAGCAGCGGTTCCAGCGCGTCGATTTCGCCATGGATGTCGCCGACGATGTCGAGCGCCCCCGCTGGCAGGGCCTGGACGAGGCTCATGTGGCGCCCAGCATGCGCCCTGGATTCAGGATGCCCTGGGGGTCGAGCGACTGCTTGATGGCCCGCATCATCGCCAGCGCTGTGGGCGACTGGTATTTTTCGAGCTTGTCCACTTTGAGCGCACCAATGCCGTGCTCGGCCGAGAACGAGCCGCCGAATTGCGCCACGGCCTCGTACACTAGGTGGTTGACATGCGCCTCTTGATCGCGCAAAAAGGCCTTGGGATCGCCATCCACAGGGGCCTGCACGTTGTAGTGCAGGTTGCCATCGCCCAGATGGCCGAAATTGACCAGGCGCAC
>DAOPUP010000117.1:0-7087 GCA_035350655.1 Acidovorax sp.
GTGATGCCGGTGTAGACGCGCTGGATCTTGCAGTCGGCCATCAGCTCGGCTTCTTTCAGCGCCTGCTGGATGCTCTGCACGGTGGCGTCGATGTTCACCACCACGCCGCGTTTCAAGCCGTTGCTGGGTGCCACGCCCAGGCCCGCGAGCTTGAGCTCCCCATTGGGCAGCACCTCGGCCACCACAGCCATGACCTTGGCCGTGCCGATGTCCAGCCCCACCACCACGTCTTTGTATTCTCTTGCCATATCAGTGTCTGCCCTTCATTGTTCTGTCCCGTCGCACGCGCTCACCGCGGCTATTTCTTGGCCGCCGCCGCTTGCGCGGTCACGGTCGTCACACCGCGCAGGCGCAGTGCATAGCCCCCGGCGTGGCGCAGGTCGGCCGACTCCAGTGCGTCCACGCGCCGCTGGTACTGCGCCGCCACCTGCGTCAGCGTGCGCAGGAAGCGCTGCGTGCGCTGCACCACCTCCTGCGGCGTGCCGCCCCCCAGCTCCAGCACGGCGTCGCTGTCGAGCGTGGCGCGCCAGCCGCCGCGCCCGGTCAGCTCCAGCTGGTCCACCGCCATGCCCAGCGGCTCGAACACCGGCTGCAGCAGACCATGCATCCGCAGCACCTCAACCGAGCTGCCCTGCGGCCCCACCAGCCGGGGCAAGCCGTCCTGCTCCACATCACCCGCATTGGCCTCGAACACCTCGCCCTGGCTGTTGACCAGTGCCGCGCCGCCCTCGGGCCCCCAGTAGGCAACGGCGTCGTGCTCCTGCAGTACCACCCGCAGGCCGCCCGGAAACTCACGCCGCACCAGGGCCTTGCGCACCCAGGGTGCCTGCTCGAAAGCCGCACGCGCAGCCCGCAGGTCGATGGTGAAGAAGTTGCCCACCAGCTGCGGCGCCACATTGGCCCGCAAGGTCACGGCGTTGTTGTGCACCAACTCGCCCTGCACCACGATGCGTGCCACCGAAAACGCCGGGGAACCCAGGGCCCAGCGCGCGCCCGCTGCCAGCAGCAACAGCACGCAGCCCAGGAACAAGACCGATGCAGTCAGGTTCATGAGCTTGACGTCCAGCGGTGCGGGCAGCGACGGGTTCATGGCGTGGTGGCCTCCTGGCCCTGGCCTTGCGCGGGGTTCAGCGTGGCGCCCGGCGGCGTGTCCAATGTGGCGGTGGCCAGCACGCCCAGGCACAGGTCTTCGTAGGGAATGCCCAGGGCCCGTGCCGACATGGGCACCAGCGAATGCCCGGTCATGCCCGGCGAGGTGTTGATTTCCAGCAAAAAGGGCTTGCGGTCACTGGCGCGGATCATGATGTCGGCCCGCGCCCAGCCCCGGCAGCCCAGCGAACGGAAGGCCTGCACCACCAGGCGCTGGATCTCGCGCTCTTCGGCTTCGGGCAGACCGCTCGGGCAGTGGTATTGCGTGTCGTCGGTGAAATACTTGTTCTGGTAGTCGTAGTTGCCCTGCGGCGCCACGATACGGATCACCGGCAGCGCGTAAGCGCCGGCGCCTTCGCCCAGCACCGGACAGGTGGTTTCATCGCCTTCGATGAACTGCTCGCACAGCACTTCGGGGTCGTAGCGCGATGCCAGCGCATAGGCCTGAGCGCAGGCCTCGGGCGTGAAGACCTTGGTCAGCCCGATGGTCGAACCTTCGCGCGCCGGCTTGACGATCATGGGCGCGCCCAGGGCGGCCAGGGCCTCGGTGGTTTCCTGCGCGCTGGCCACGAGGCGCCAGTCGGGCGTGGGCAATCCTTCGGCCCGCCAGATGCGTTTGGTCATGATCTTGTCCATCGACATGCTGGACGCCATCACGCCGGACCCGGTGTACGGGATACCCAGCAATTCCAGCGCGCCTTGCACCGTGCCGTCTTCGCCATGGCGCCCGTGCAGGGCAATGAAGCAACGGTCATAGCCGCCGCGCTTGAGCTCGGCCAGATCGTGGTGCGCGGGGTCGAACGCATGGGCATTCACGCCGCGCGAACACAGCGCCTGCAGCACGCCACGGCCGGACATCAGCGACACATCGCGCTCGGCCGAGGCGCCGCCCATCAGCACGGCCACCTTGCCGAGCGCACGGGCTTCGGTATTTTTGCCAAATGAGTTCATTGCACCTTTCCTGTCTGCGGCAATAGCTCATTATTTTGTAGCATCTCGACGACTTTTCCGGGCACGGCAGCGATGGAGCCGGCGCCCATGCACATCACCACGTCGCCATCGCGGGCGTTGTCGGCGATGACCTGGGCCATATCGAGCACACTGTCGACAAACAGCGGCTCCACCCGGCCCGCCAGGCGCAGCGCACGCGCCAGCGCGCGGCCGTCGGCCGCCACCACGGGCGCTTCACCTGCGGCATACACCTCGGAGAGCAGCACGGCATCGGCCGTGCCGATGACCTTCACGAAATCCTCAAAACAGTCGCGCGTGCGGCTGTAGCGGTGCGGCTGGAAGGCCAGCACCAGGCGGCGCCCGGGAAAGGCACCGCGCGCTGCTGCCAGCGTGGCGGCCATCTCGACAGGATGGTGGCCATAGTCGTCGATCAGCGTGAACTGGCCACCGCCCTTGGCCGGCAACTCACCGTAACGCTGAAAACGCCGCCCCACGCCCTTGAAACCAGCCAGCGCGCGCTGCACGGCAGCGTCGGGAATGTTCAACTCCACCGCCACGGCAATGGCCGACAGCGCGTTGAGCACGTTGTGCTCGCCCGCCAGGTTGAGCACCACCTCCAGGTCGGGCAGCGTGACGCCGTTGCGCCGCTGCACGGTAAAGCGCATCTGCCCTGCCTCGGCCTGCACGTTGATGGCGCGCACCTGGGCGTCTTCGGAAAAGCCGTAGCTCGTGACGGGGCAGGTCACGCTTTGCAGGATGTCGCGCACCGCGGGGCTGTCCACGCAGAGGATGGCCGTGCCATAAAACGGCATGCGGTGCAGAAAATCAACAAACGCCTTCTTGAGTCGGCCGAAGTCGTGCCCATAGGTTTCCATGTGGTCGGCATCGATGTTGGTCACCACGGCCATCACGGGCAGCAGGTTCAAAAACGAGGCGTCGGACTCATCGGCCTCGACCACGATGTAGTCACCGCTGCCCAGCTTGGCATTGGCGCCCGCGCTGTTCAGGCGCCCGCCGATCACGAAGGTGGGATCAAGCCCCGCTTCGGCCAGCACGCTGGTCACGAGGCTGGTGGTGGTGGTCTTGCCATGGGTGCCGGCAATGGCGATGCCCCGTTTGAGGCGCATCAGCTCAGCCAGCATGAGCGCGCGCGGCACGACGGGAATCTTCTTCTCGCGCGCGGCCAGCACTTCGGGGTTGTCGGCCGTGACGGCGGTGGAAGTGACCACGGCATCGGCACCGGCGATATGCGCCGCCGCATGGCCCAGGCAGGTCTGGATGCCCAGAGCCTGCAGACGGCGCAGCGTGGGGCTGTCGGCCAGGTCCGAGCCCGAGATGCGGTAGCCCAGGTTGTACAGCACCTCGGCGATGCCGCTCATGCCGGCGCCGCCGATGCCGACGAAGTGGATATGGCGAATGGCGTGCTTCATGCGGCCAACTCCTCGCAGGCAGCCACCACGTCGTGGGTGGCATTGGTTTTTTGCATGCTTTTGGCCTTCTCTGCAATATTTAAGAGCACTTCTCGCTCTGAATTCAATAGCATTTTCGCCAACCCTTCGGGGGTCAGATCGCGTTGCTGCACCAGCCAGCCGCCCCCCGCACCCACGAGGAACTGGGCGTTGGTGGTCTGGTGGTCGTCCACCGCCGCGGGAAATGGCACAAAAATGGCGGCAGCGCCCACGGCGGCGATTTCGGTCACGGTGCTGGCCCCCGCGCGGCAGACGATGATGTCGGCCTCCGCAAAGGCGCTGGCCGTGTCATCGATGAACGGGGTGAGCTCGGCCTGCACACCCGCCGCCTCGTAGTTGGCACGCAGGGCATCGATCTGCGTGGCGCCGCTCTGGTGCGTGACCACAGGCCGCTGCGCGGCAGGAATCAGCGCCAATGCCCGGGGCACGATCTCGTTGAGAGAGCGCGCACCCAGGCTGCCCCCCACCACCAGCAGGCGCAGCGGGCCGCTGCGGCCGGCAAAGCGCGCTGCCGGGCCCGGCTGCCGGGTAAAGGCCGTGCGCAGCGGGTTGCCCACCCACTGGCCCTTGGCGAACACGCCAGGAAACGCCGTGAACACGCGGTCGGCCACACCGGCCAGCACCTTGTTGGCCATGCCGGCCACCGAATTCTGTTCGTGCAGCACCAAAGGTTTGCCGCACAGCACGCCCATCATGCCGCCCGGGAAAGTGATGTAGCCCCCCAGGCCCACCACCACATCGGGCTGGACGCGGCGCACCACCTGCAGGGCCTGCCAGAAGGCGCGCAACAAACGCAAGGGCAGCAAGGCCAGCGTCGCCAGCCCCTTGCCGCGCACCCCCGAAAAATCGATCAATTCCAGCGCAAAGCCATGCTGCGGGACGATGCGGGACTCCATGCTGCCCGGTGCACCCAGCCAGTGCACGCGCCAGCCGCGCGCGCGCAGTTCTTCGGCCACGGCCAGACCCGGGAAAATATGGCCACCCGTGCCACCGGCCATGATGAGCGCTGTTTTCTGGCTCATACGCGGCCTCCACTCATCAGGCGCTTCGCGCCTGGCATTGCGAGCGCAATGCGCAGCTCGTTTTGGTGAAACAAACTGCTCATACGCGGCCTCCGCGCATGAGCAGTTTGTTTTCATAATCCACGCGCAACACGACGGCCAAAGCCACCAGGTTCACCAGGATGGCTGAGCCGCCAAAGCTCATCAGCGGCAGGGTAAGCCCCTTGGTCGGCAAGGCGCCCAGGTTCACCCCCATGTTGATGAAGGCCTGAAAACCGATCCAGATCGCCACGCCCTGCGCCACCAGGCCGGCGAACACGCGGTCGAGCGCAATGGCCTGGCGGCCGATGTGCATGATGCGGCGCGTCATCCAGACAAACAGCAAGATGAGCACCAGCACACCCACCAGGCCGAATTCCTCGCCAATCACGGCCAGCAGGAAGTCGGTGTGGGCCTCGGGCAGCCAGTGTAGTTTTTCCACGCTGCCGCCCAGTCCCACGCCAAAGACCTCCCCGCGCCCGATGGCAATGAGCGAATGCGAGAGCTGGTAGCCCTTGCCCAGCGCGTGGTGCTCGCTGAAAGGGTCGAGATAGGCGAACACGCGCTCGCGGCGCCAGGGCGAGCTGGCGATCATGACGGCGAAGGCCGCCACCAGCACCCCCGCGATCAGGAAGAACATGCGGGCATTGACGCCGCCCAGGAACAGGATGCCCATGGCAATTACGGCCACCACCATGAAGGCGCCCATGTCCGGCTCGGCCAGCAGCAACACGCCCACGATGGCCACGGCCGCGCCCATGGGCAGCACGGCGCGGAAGAACCGCTCCTTGACCTCCATCTTGCGCACCATGTAGTCGGCCGCATAGATGAGCACGGCAAACTTCGCCACCTCGGAGGGCTGAAAGCCGATGGGCCCGATCGCCAGCCAGCGGCGCGCACCATTGACCACCTTGCCCACACCCGGAATCAGCACGGCCACCAGCAACAGCAGCGCGGCCACAAACAGCCAGGGCGCCACACGTTCCCACAGGGCCATGGGCACCTGAAAGGCCAGCAGCGCCGCGACAAAGCCCACGGCCAGGTACAGCACATGCCGGGTCAGGAAATGGGTGGATGCATAGTTGGCAAACCGCGGGTTGTCGGGCATGGCAATCGAGGCCGAATACACCATCACCAGCCCCCAGGCCATCAACGCCACCACCACCCACAGCAGGGCCTGGTCAAAGCCCAGCACCGCAGCGTTCGTGGTGTGGTTGGGGCGGTAGTCGGTGCCGCCCACGCGCACCGGCAGCACATCGGCGGCCTTGCCCGACAGCCCTCCCAGCCATTCGGTGACGCGCTGCAAAGCACCTGGTGCGGTGGTCATTGCGGGCCCTCCAGTTCCTGCCCGGCGTCATGCGCCAGCGTGCGCACAGCGTCGCAGAACACCTGGGCGCGGTGTGCGTAGTCGCGGAACATATCAAAACTGGCGCAGGCAGGCGACATCAGCACCGCGTCGCCTGCGTGGGCCTGCTGTGCTGCCATGGGCACGGCCTGCTCCAGGGTCTGCGCATCGAGCAGCGCCACACCGGTGTCCTGCAAGGCGGCACGGATGAGGGGTGCATCCCGGCCGATCAGGACCACGGCCCGCGCGTGGCACGCCACCGGCGCTGCCAGCGGCGCAAAGTCCTGCCCCTTGCCCTCGCCTCCCAGGATGACCACGATGCGGCGATCGGCACCCAGACCGGTCAGCGCCGCCACCGTGGCGCCCACGTTGGTGCCCTTGCTGTCGTCGAAATATTCCACGCCCGACACCATGCCAATGGGCTCCACGCGGTGCGACTCGCCGCGGTACTCGCGCAAGCCATACAGCATCGAAGACAGGGCGCAGCCGGCCTCACAAGCCAGCGCCAGGGCGGCCAGGGCATTGATGGCGTTGTGGCGCCCGCGAATGCGCAAGGCATCGGCCGGCATCAGGCGCTGGATGTGCAGCTCTGGCTCTTCGCTGCGGCCGCGCTTGCGGGTTTCGTCCGACTCCATGGCGCGCACCAGCCAGGCCATGCCGCTCACCATTTCGATGCCAAAGTCGCCGGGACACCGGGGCATGTCGCCCCCGAAGGTAGTGTGTGCGCGCTGCTGCGGCTTTTGCAGCTTGACACGGACCGGTTCCGGAAGCATCTGCATCACGAGCGGCTCGTCGCGGTTGAGCACCATCCGTCCCGTCTGGCCGAAGATGCGCGCCTTGGCCGCGGCGTAGGCCTGCATGTCGCCATGCCAGTCCAGGTGGTCCTGCGTGATATTGAGCACCGTGGCCGCCGTGGGCTCGAAACCGTCCACCCCGTCGAGCTGGAAGCTCGACAGCTCCAGCACCCACACCTGGGGCAAGGTACCCGCGTCGATATGGGCTGCCAGCGTGTCGAGCAGCGTCGGGCCAATGTTGCCGGCCACAGCCACGGTCTTGCCCGCGCGTGCAACGAGCTGGCCCGTGAGCGAGGTGACCGTGGTCTTGCCATTGGTGCCGGTGATGGCCAGCACCGC
>DAOPUP010000118.1:0-7017 GCA_035350655.1 Acidovorax sp.
TGCCCGTGAAGACATCGTGCAGCGTGACCTTGGGGTGCAGATTAAGCACCACGTCCAGATTGGCCAGGCCCAGATCGGCATCCAGTACCAGCACACGCTGGCCACGCCGGGTCAGGGCTGCGGCCAGGTTCGCAGAGACAAAGGTCTTGCCCACGCCACCCTTGCCGCTGGTGATGGCAATGATGCGCGCACCCGTGCGGGCCGTGGAAACGGGCGATGTGGGCGGCACGGTGGCAGCCGGTTGGTTGGAAGGGGGGGACAGCGCGTCGCTCATCTCGTAACTTTCAGTGGACGCTGCCTAAAGGGTCTAGCGGTGGCAGTTCGCCCCAGCCCGACGATGTGTGGAGCGGGCCGAACAACAGGCTTTTTTCTTCGGCGCTGACCGTGCTGTCGGGTTGCTCCTCGATGCACACACGGTTGCGGCCACTTGTCTTGGCGCGGTACAGCTGGTGGTCTGCCCGGTCGGTCCACAGCAGGGTGGTGGATCGAATCCACTGCATGGCGAAGGCGCCACCGATGCTGATCGTGACATGGGCCTCCTCTGTGGGAGAGATGCGCACCGGCGTGCTGGCTATCGCGCTGCGAATGCGTTCGGCCACCACCTTGCCAAAGCCCGCGTGGCAGGCCGGCAGCACCACGGCGAACTCTTCACCCCCGTAGCGCGCCAGGGTGTCCATGGGACGCACGCAGGAACTCAGGGTGCGCGCCACCGATTGCAGGACCACGTCTCCACCGAGGTGGCCATAGGTATCGTTGATTTGCTTGAAATGGTCGATGTCCAGCATCAGCAGCAAGGCGGCCTCGCCTGAGCGCGTCACCCGGTCGATCTCGCGTTCGAGTACCGCACGGAAATGGCGGCGATTGGCAAGCCCGGTGAGCGGGTCTTTCAATGAGAGTTCGCACAGTCCGTCGATCAGGCTTTGCAGGTAACGCAAAGGCTTCTCGCGCCGAAGGTCGGCCAGGCCCCCGCCGGTCCGTGCTACGAGATCGTGCGCAGTGTCCAGACGCAGTTCGCGCAGGTCGACAATGTGGGGCGCTGAGTCAGGCACGGTTTTTCAAGGGCAGAAGAAGTGAAAGAGTGTATCAGCCGGACGGTGCCTGCCGAACGCCGGGTACCGCATCATGGGCGTCTGCGGCGGTGCCCGGCAGTTGCTGCAGTGCCCGCACGGCGTCGGCATCGGTGCGGTACATGGCGAGCCCCGCACCGGGCTGCAGCAATCCGGCACGGCGCAACACCTGCTCCACGGGCAGCTTGAGCCCGCTCAGGTGCAGCGTGCCCGCGCGCGCGTGCAGGGTGGCCAGCAGTTGGGCAAAGGCTTCTACGCCCGTCACGTCGATGCGGTTGATGGGCTGTGCCAGCAGGCAGACATGCACCACACCGGGGTGAGCGCCCAGATGCTCCATCACCCGGCGCTCCAGCGCGCTGGCCGAAGCAAAATCGAGTTCGGCGTCCATGCGCAGGGCCAGCACCTGCGGCGCCAGCGCAGGCAGGTGCCACAGGTGCCGATCGCGCAGGCTACCGTCGGGGTGCATGCCCACCTCGATGATGCGCGGGTGCAGGCGCTGGTAGAGGAAATGGCTCAGGTTCACCAGCAGCCCCACCAGCACGCCCCAGTACATGCGGGGGGCCGTGAGCAGCGTGAGACCGAAGGTGAGCCCGGAGATGACCGCCTCGACGCGGGAAATGCGCCACAGCCGCAGGAAGCTGCCCGGCTTGATGAGGCTGGTGACGGCCGTCACCACCACTGCGGCCAGCACCGACTGCGGCACATGGTAGAGCGCCGGCGTCAGCCAGAGCAGCACCACCAGCACCAGGCCAATCGCAAACACGGTGGCCCAGCCGCTGCGGGCCCCGGCATACAGATTGATGGCCGAGCGCGAAAACGATGCGCTGGTGGCAAAGCTGCCGCACAGGCCGCTGCTGATTTTGGCCAGGCCCTGGCCGATCAGGTCCTGGTTTTCGTTCCAGCGCTGCCCCGAGCGCTGGCTGTCCACCTTGGCGCTGGAGGCTGTTTCCAGAAAGCTCACCAGTGTCACCACCAGCACCGGCATGACCAGGGCCGTGAAGCTGGACCAGGGCAGGGCGCCGGGCCAGTACAGGCCGGGCAGGCCGGCGGGCAAGGCGCCCACCACCGCACCGTCGGCCTCGGCGTAGCCCAGGGCCCAGCTGACGGCCCCTGCCGCGCCCAGCACCACAATGGCTGCCGGAAAGCCCGGGCGCAGGCGACGCGCCAGCACCAGCAGCACCAGGCTGCCCAGTCCGAAGGCCGCCGCGGTCAGGTCGAAATGGCCCAGCGAAGGGGTGCTCCACAAGGCCCCCAGGTCGGAGCGCAGCCCGGTCAGCGCGCCGAGCTGGGATGAGAGAATCAGCAGCGCCGCTGCCTGGGTGAAACCGTTGAGCACGGGCGAGGTCACGAGGTTGAGCAGCCAGCCAAAGCGCGCCAGCCCCATCACCAGTTGCACCAGCCCCGACAGCATGGCCATCCAGGCCGCCATCGCCACCCACTGCGCGCTGCCGGGTTCGGCCAACCCCGAGAGCGATGCACCAATCAGCAGGCTGGTCAGGGCGGTGGGACCCACCCCCAGGCGCGTGGAGGCGCTGAAAAGCACCGCCACCAGCGCCGGGACGAGCGATGCGTAGATGCCGGTCACCAGCGGCATGCCCGCCAGGGCCGCGTAGGCAACGCCCTGCGGCACGAGCATCAGGCCCACGGTCATGCCGGCCCAGAATTCACCCTGGAGCAAGGCACGGTCCGGGCGCGGCCAAGCCAGAAACGGAAACCAGCGGGACAAGGCTTGCAGTGACATGGCTGCGATTGTCGCCGTTGCCCGGCAGGTCTCGTGCTTGGCGAACATGTCCTACAAACCATTCGGCGCTGTCCGACCCTTCTGTGCAGTGCGCTTGCCTACAGTCACTCCATCTTTCATCCGCAAGGAGTCGGCACATGAACCACCGTCATTGGAACCACCCGCTTGTTTCGCACAGTGGCGCGCAGCGCATCTACAGCATTCTCGCGGTCACTGCCCTGGCGTTCGGCTTGAGCGCCTGCAACAAGCAGGAGCAACCCACCGTGGGGCAAAAGCTCGATTCCGCCGTACAGAAAACCGAGCAGGCGGCAGTGGATGCGCGAAACAAGGCAGAGAGCGCGCTCAAAGACGCGGAAACCAAGGTGCAAGAGGGCGCTGCCAAGGTGCAGTCGGGCGCCCAGGAAATGGGCACGGCCGCCATAGGCGCAGTGGACGACGCCACCATCACGGCGCAAGTATCTGCGGGCCTGGCCAAGGACCCCGACCTGAGTGCGCTGAAAATCGATGTGGACACCCGTGCCGGCGCCGTGACGCTCACGGGCCCTGCGCCCAACGCCAGTGCCCGCGAACGTGCGGAAACCATCGCCAAAGGCGTGAAGGGTGTGGTGTCGGTCACCAACCACCTCAAGGTGGCTGGCTGACCTTTTGGCTGCTTGTGCGGCTGTGCCGCGGCGTTGCGACGCTGCGGGCGGGGGTTGTGGCGCGCTACCATGCCAGGCATGAATGAAGACACTGCCCTCGGGCCTGCCACCCGCATCGTCCACCATCCGTATACGCCTCCCTCCGGGTTTGAAGCGCCCCAGCCTGGCGTGTTCAAGGCCTCGACGGTCATTTTTCCCAACGTGGCTGCCATGCGGTCGCGCGAATGGAAAGACAAGAGCGGCTACACCTACGGGCTGCACGGCACCCCCACCACCTTCATTCTGGAAGAGCGCCTGTGTGCGCTGGAGGGCGGGTTGCAGTGCGTGCTGGTTCCCAGCGGCCTGGCGGCGATCGCGAATGTGGCGCTGGCCTTGCTCCAGCCCGGTGATGAAGTGCTGATTCCCGACAACGCCTACGGCCCCAGCAAAGATTTGGCCAACGGCGAGCTGGCCCGCTTCGGCATACGCCATGTTCTTTACGACCCGCTCGACCCCGCCGACCTGGCCGCACGCATCAACGCCGCAACGCGCCTGGTGTGGCTGGAGGCGCCTGGGTCGGTGACCATGGAGTTCCCCGACCTGTGCGAACAGGTGCGCATCTGCCGGGCCCACGGTGTGACCTCGGCGCTCGACAACACCTGGGGCGCTGGTCTGGCGTTTGCCCCTTTCGATCTGACCGGAGACGGCAGCGGTAGCCTGGCGGTGGACATTTCGGTTCATGCGCTCACCAAATACCCCAGTGGCGGCGGCGATGTGCTGATGGGCAGTGTCATCACGCGCGACCTGGCCCTGCACATGAAGGTCAAGCTCACGCACATGCGCCTGGGCCTGGGCATTGCCGCCAATGATGCCGAAGCCGTATTGCGCGCCTTGCCCAGTGTGGGCTTGCGTTACCGCGCGCACGACGTGGCGGCTCGCCAGCTGGCGCGGTGGATGCAGCAGCAGCCCGCCGTGGCGCAGGTGTTGCACCCGGCGCTGCCGGGCGCCCCGGGCCACGCCCATTGGCAGGCCCTGTGCGGTGCAGCTCATGGTGGCGAAGGCGCTGCGGCGGGCCTGTTCAGCGTGGTGATCGATGCGCGTTACAGCCAGCAGCAGGTTGATGCGTTTTGTGACGGCCTGCGCCTGTTCAAGCTGGGCTACAGCTGGGGCGGCCCCATGAGCCTGGTGGTGCCCTACCAGATCGCATCCATGCGCAGCCGGCCGGTTGAACACCTGCAGCCGGGCACCCTGGTGCGCTTTTCGATAGGGCTGGAGGAGGTTGAGGACCTGCGCCGCGATTTGCAGCAGGCCATGGACCGGGCTTTCGGCACAGCCTGAGGGCGTGACGGCGCGGCGTCAGCCACTGCGGGGGTGGTAGTTTCCTCAGTGGCGCGCAAGGGGCAGTTGGCTTAGGGTGTGGCTTGCTGGTGATGGGCGTTGCGCTCACCGGCCTCGTTCACCTTCTTGCCCATGGATGCCATAGCCTTTATGTCCGCACCTCCTCTTACTGAGCTTCCCTCTGCCACCGCCACCGCCGTCACGCTCAATCCCTTGCGCCTTGCCGATCCCTTTCGCTGGTTGCGCAAGGGCTTGCAAGACGTTGTGGCGGCACCTGGCATTGCACTGTTCTACGGCGCTGCTTTCTGGGGCATGGCGCTGGTGCTTGGCTGGGTGTTTCGCACCCGACCCGAGTACACCATGTCCCTGGCCAGCGGCTGCCTTTTGGTGGGCCCGTTTCTGGCGATGGGCCTTTATGACACCAGCCGGCGCCGCGAGGCGGAGCAGGCGCCCGATCTGGGGCAATCCATCACCTGCTGGGACAAGCACATGGGCAGCATGGGCATGCTGGTGCTGGTGCTGGTGGTGCTCGAATTGCTGTGGGGTCGGGCGTCGCTGGTGGTGTTTGCCGTTTTCTTCAATACCGGCATGCCATCTACCGCTGGAGTGATGGCAGCCATCTTCAATCCCCAGAACTGGGGCTTTGTCGGTGTGTACCTGGCGGTGGGCGGCGCTTTTGCGGCGTTGGTTTTTTCGACCTCGGTGGTTTCCATTCCCATGATCCTGGACCGCGACACCGATGCGCTGACCGCCGGTATCACCAGCATGCGTGTGGTGCTGGAAAACACTGCCGTCATGCTGTTATGGGGCCTGTTGATCACCGTGATCGTGGTGGCGTCGCTGTGGTTCTGGGGCGCCGGCCTGTTGCTCGCCGGACCAGTGCTGGGCCATGCCAGCTGGCATGCCTACCGCGCCGCGGTGTCACCGGTACGGTGAATCGCGCTTGGGGCTTGCCCACAAGGGCAAGCTGTTACAGTGGGCGACTACTTTAGGAAGCAA
This sequence comes from Acidovorax sp., assembly GCA_035350655.1. Classification (GTDB taxonomy): domain Bacteria; phylum Pseudomonadota; class Gammaproteobacteria; order Burkholderiales; family Burkholderiaceae_C; genus Acidovorax. The sequence goes on from DAOPUP010000118.1 coordinate 5,766, forward strand.
ATACCTTGGCAACACCCAACTACGGATACGAAAAACGCCAGCGCGAACTCGCCAAAAAGAAAAAAAAGGAAGAGAAGCTCAAAGCCAAAACCCAGCGCAGGCCTGACGAGCCGCAAGATGATCAGCCCGCCGATGGACCTGCTTCGTTTGCGTCCCCTGCACCGGCAGAGCCCTCGGAGTCTGCAGGCAGTTGATTTTTTCCAGGGCTCTTAACGCAAGAGCTTCTGGAGTTCCGGCCACACATTGGCCAGCATCTGCGGATGCGCCTCGGCGCGCGGGTGGATGCGGTCTGGCTGGAACAGGCGGGTCGGGTCGGGTCCATCGGCCACCCCCTTGAGGAAGAACGGCACCACGCCCGCCTTGTGCGCCTTGGCCACCGCGGTGAAGGTGGCCGCGAAGCGGTTGGCATAGTCGGTTCCGTAATTGGGCGGCACCTGCATTCCCACCAGCAGCACTTTGGCACCCGATTTCTGTGCCGTCTGCACCATCCACGACAGATTTTCTTCGGTATTTTTCAGCGGCAAGCCCCGCAGGGCATCATTGCCGCCCAGTTCGATTACCACCTGGTTGGGCTGGTGCTGCGCCAGCAGCGTCGCCAGGCGCGAACGCCCGCCGGATGTGGTTTCGCCACTCACGCTGGCATTCACCACGGTGGCCGCGATCTTTTCCTGCGCCAGGCGCTTTTCCAGCAAGGCCACCCAGCCGGTTCCGCGTGCCAGTCCATATTCGGCGCTCAGCGAGTCGCCCAGCACCAGGATGACCTGTGCCCGCGTTGTGGCTGCCTTGGCGGGCTGCTGGGCCATGGCGGCAGGGGCACAAAGCCCCGCCAGCGCACCGGCGGTGGCGGTCAGGATAAAGTGGCGTCGATGCACATCGCAAATCAAAATAAGAAACCTTTCATGTCCGAATCCAAGCCATCGCCAGCCACGCCCATCATTTCGGTCGAGCATGTGTTCAAGTCGGTGACGGATTCCACCGGCACACTGGACATTCTGCGTGATATTGATTTCCGCCTGGCGTCTGGGGAAACGGTGGCCATTGTCGGCGCGTCTGGCTCGGGCAAAAGCACCCTGCTATCGATCATTGCGGGCCTGGATACGCCCACGCGCGGCACCGTGCGACTTGATGGGCATGATCTGTTTGCGCTGAATGAAGATGGCCGCGCTGCGCTGCGGGCCCAGAAGGTGGGGTTTGTGTTCCAGAGCTTTCAGCTCATGGGCAATCTCACGGCGCTCGAAAACGTCATGCTGCC
>DAOPUP010000119.1:0-6959 GCA_035350655.1 Acidovorax sp.
CGCTGTATGGCGGCAGCATCACGCCGGCGGCGGCCAGCCTGGGGCTGGAGTGGTACGCGGAACACACGGCCGATGCCAGGGCCTTCCCCGGCAAGCACCCCAACATCGACCGGCTGCTGGCATGGGCGCAGGGCAGCGAAAGCTACCGCGCGGAGACCGTCGCGGCGTAAGGTACCGGTGGCAGGGTTGCTCTTTTCGTTACAGGGTGACGAACACATTCGTCGTAAAAAGGCAGATGGGTTTTAACCGCCCAGGCGCTCACCCACCGCTTTTCGACGACAAGGAGACCGACCATGACTGGCACCGTTAGCTTGCACCGCGTGCTGCGCGCTCCACCCGAGCGCATCTACCGCGCTTTTCTGGACCCCGATGCCCTGGCCAAGTGGCTGCCGCCGCACGGGTTCACCGGGCGGGTGCTGAGCCTGGATGCCCGCGTGGGCGGCAGCTACCGCATGCAGTTCACCCACCTCGGCAATGGCCATACGCATGCATTTGGCGGCGAGTATGTCGAGCTGGTGCCGGGCGAGCGCATCGTGCACACCGACCGGTTTGACGACCCCCACCTGCCCGGCGAGATGCGCACCACCGCCACCTTCCAGGCGGTGATGGGGGGCACGGAGCTGTCGGTCGTGCAGGCGGGCATTCCGGCCGTGATCCCGACCGAGGCCTGTTACCTGGGCTGGCAAGAATCACTGCAGCTGCTGGCGCTGCTGGTCGAGGCGCCCATTCCGGGCTGACACCGGCTGCAGCGCGCTTGCGCGCGGGCGTATGCAAGGCATGTGGCCTTGCGCAGGCATGGGGACAGCCTGGGCAAGGCAGCATCGCGGTATTGGCAGGCTTCAGCAAGCTATTGTTTTGATAGCTAACAGTGCTTATTCCTTCAGCACAAAGTGCCCGTTTGTCATCAAATTCGGTTACCCTTGCGGCCTTACTCTTGAGAAACCCGCCATGAAAAAACTCAACGTCACCATCCAGCTGGAAATGTCCGTACCGGACGACTGGGAGCTGGTGGAAACCTCCGAGGGCACGCCGGTGCTCAGGCTGCCCAATGGCGTTTTCATGGACCTGGCCATCGAGCCGCTGTTCGCCAGCGACCCCGAGGAAACCTGGAGCAGCACCGATGACGACGATGTGCTCAACGACATTCTGGACATGGTGGAGAGCGAAGCCGTGACGTACGAGTTCATCACCCACTGAGCTTGCCTGAGCCCGCAGGGCAGACTCAGGCCCAAAGTCATGAGCCGTGCGGGCGCCCCCCCAGCGCCAGGGGAAGGCCGGGCGCAGTGCACCGGGCCCGCACCGGTGCAACGCGCACCCCATAAGCAAAGTTGTTTTTCTTCGTTGCACCGTGCGACGGACGCCGGGAGACTGCAGGTTTCGCCCCTTTTCGTGGGGGCAGACCGTCGCCGTCTTACCTCGTCATCGCACATGAAAAAATCTCCGTTCCCGCTCCGCCATCTGCCCCTGGTCGTTGTCTTGTGGCCGCCCATGCTGGCCCTGGCAACCAATGGTTATTTGTCTGCCGGTTATGGGGCCAAGTCCCAGGGCGTGGCCGGCGTGGGCATTGCGCTGGCGCAGGATGCGCTGGCCGCCGCCACCAACCCCGCAGGCACGGCCCTGGTGGGGGATCGGGCCGACCTGGGCCTGACCTGGTTTGCGCCGCGCCGCGATGCAGAAATTGCCGGCAACGCCTTTGGCGCGGATGCCCGCTACAGCGGCGATGGCAAGAAGCACTTCTTCATCCCCGACCTGGGCTACACCCGCAAGGTGACTGCGGCCACCTCGGTCGGCCTGGCCGTGTATGGCAATGGCGGCATGAATACCGACTACGCCCGCAACCCCTACGCGCGCTTCGGCGCCAGCGGTGCTGCGGGTGTGAACCTGGAGCAGTTGTTTATCAGCCCCTCGGTGGCGCACCGCATCAATGACGTCCACACGGTGGGCGTGGCGCTGAATGTGGCCTACCAGCGCTTTTCGGCCAAGGGCATCGGCCTGTTCAGCGGCTTCTCCAGCGCGCCAGCCAGCGTGAGCGACCAAGGCACGGACAGCACCGTGGGTGCAGGCCTGCGGCTGGGCTGGACGGGCAAGTTGGCCCCCGGCGTCACGCTGGGCGCCACCTGGGCATCGCGCATCCATGGCCGCTTTGACAAATACCAGGGCCTATTTGCCGATGGCGGAGGCTTCAATGTTCCTGAAAACTATGGCGTGGGCCTGGCATTCGAGGCCACGCCAGCCCTCACACTCGCCGCCGATGTGCAGACCATCCGCTACAGCCAGGTGGGCTCTGTCGGCAACTCGGCCGCCAGCCTGTTTGCCGGCCAGCCCCTGGGGGCAGCCCATGGCCCCGGCTTTGGCTGGAAGGACGTCCATGTGCTCAAGCTCGGCTTCGTGCACCAGACACGGCCCGACCTGGCGCTGCGCGGCGGCGTGAGCTTTGCCAACCAGGCCGTGCCCTCGGGCGAAACCTTCTTCAACATCCTGGCGCCGGGTGTGGTGCGAAACCACCTCAGCTTCGGCGCCACCTGGGCGCGGCCCGGCGGCGGCGAGCTGACGGGTTTCGTCGCCCACGCGTTCGGCCAGACGGTGCGGGGGTCAGGCTCCATCCCGCCCGGCACACCGCCTGGCGGCCTGGGCGGGGGCAACGCCAACCTGCACATGAAGCAGACGGTGATCGGTGTGTCCTATGGTTGGAAGCTGTAAAGCCCGATTCACCACTTTCCAGGCAATCGCGGGGGCGAGCCACCTCAACAGAGCCGTGTACAGACCGTCGGCAGCGCGGCGCAAAAGCCCCGCCACGGCCTGAACCCCACGCCCCGACGACTGCGCACTGCGCAGGGATAATCTGCCGCCATGAACCTGACCCTTTCCCTCTTCCCCCTCGGCTGGCAGCACTATCTGCTCGGCGGGCTGTTCATCGGTGCTGGAGTGGCGCTGCTGTTTGTGCTGACAGGCCTGGTAGGCGGCATGAGCACGGTGTTCTCCAGCACCTGGTCGTTCGTGGTGCGGCGGCCCTTCTTTCAACAAGCGCGCTTCACCGATTCGCGCGGCTGGCGGCTGGTGTACGCGGTAGGCCTGGTTCTGGGCGCTCTGGTGTGGTGGCTGGGCTTTGCGGGCGGCGCAGCGCAAACCACCAGCGTGCCGGTGTGGCAGTTGCTGGTGGGCGGCTTTTTGGTGGGCTATGGCGCGCGGCTGGGCAACGGCTGCACATCGGGCCACGGCATCTGCGGGCTGGGCTCGCTGCAATGGCCCTCGCTGCTGGCGGTGCTGACCTTCATGGCCACGGCGTTCCTTACGGCCAACCTCGTGGCAAGGTGGCTGGCATGAGCGCAGAACGCATGAACCTGCCGCGCTTTGCCGCCGTGCTGCTGGCCGGTGCGCTGTTTGGCTTTGGCCTGGCGCTGTCCACCATGGTGCGGCCCGAGGTGGTGCTGGGCTTTCTGCGTTTTCAGGACTTCGGCCTGATGCTGGTGATGGGCGGCGCCGTGGCGGTGACGGTGCTGGCCTACGGGCTGCTGCCCCGGCTGCTGGGCCGCCCACTGCTGGGCGAGCGCTTTCACCACCACGCCAGCGCCTGGAACCGCGACACCGCCGTGGGCGCGGCGCTTTTTGGCGTGGGCTGGGGCCTGTGCGGCGTGTGCCCCGGCCCGGCCATTGCCGGCCTGGGCCTGGGCAACTGGAGCCTGCTGTGGGCGCTGGGCGGCATTGCGCTGGGCGCATTGGTGCAGGGGCTGCGCGCCAGGTAAGTGCTGGCGCCCTCCGATGGCGCGCAGCGGTGCACCGGGGAGCGCTGCACCATCAATGACCCGCTGCACAAGCGGCTGGCGAGCACGCGGCCCTGGGCGCAGACAAGCCCGCACAAGAGCGCCCTGCCCGGCGGCTGGCTGGGCTTTACCGCCGCGATTTTTCAGGCCTCTGCGCCGGGCGGGTGTCGCGGGGCCGGGGCGGCGGCACGCAGCAGCGGCACAATGGCGGGCTGCCGCCATGCACCAGCGCGCACGGGTTCTGTCTGCTTCTCTTATTCGCTTCACCGATGTCTGCCCCCGCCTTGCCTGCCACTGCCCCTCATTTCACCGCACCGCCCCTTTTGACCCGCCGCGCGGCATTGCTGGGCGCGGGCAGCCTGCTTGCGCTGCCGGCGATGGGCCGCGCTGCGCAGCCGCAGCCGGCAGCCCCCACGGTGTGGCCCCAGGCGCTGGCGGTGCCGGGAGGCGTGGCACGTCTGTCGCTGGGCCCGGCGGCCACGCGCCCGCTGGCGCAGGTGCGCCAGGGCGATGCCGATGTGCCCGTGCTGGTGGTGGGCGATGCCATCGAGTGGACAGCGGTGGTGGGCATACCGCTGGCGGCAGCGCTGGGCGACGCGCACATCCGCGTGGTGCAGGCCGATGGCAGCGGCGCGCGGCGGGTGCCCTACGCCGTGGCACCCAAGCGTTATGCCGAGCAGCAGCTGAAGGTGTCGCCGCGCACGGTGGACCTGTCGCCCGAAGACCAGGCCCGCTACGAGCGTGAACGCGACCACCAGGCCGTGGTGATGGCCACCTTCACCGAACCCGCAGGCGGCACCCTGCCGTCGCTGCGCATGCAGGTGCCGGTGCCGGGGCGGCGCTCCAGCTCGTTCGGGCTGCGCCGCGTCTTCAACGGCCAGCCGCGCAATCCGCACAGCGGCATGGACATTGCCGCCGCCACGGGCACACCCATCATGGCGCCGCTGCCGGGCAAGGTGATCGATGTGGGCGACTATTTCTTCAATGGCGGCACCGTATGGCTGGACCATGGCCAAGGCCTGCTCAGCATGTACTGCCACCTGAGCAGCATGGACGTGCGCGTGGGCGACCTGCTGAAGGCGGGCGAGGCATTCTGCAAGGTGGGCGCCACCGGTCGCGTGACAGGCCCGCACCTGCACTGGGGCGTGATGCTCAACCGCGCCATGGTGGACCCGGCACTGTTTCTTTCCGCATGACAAGCCACCGGGGCAGCGCGCCGGCAAGCGAGAATCCCGCCATGCATCTGACCGAACCCCTCCCACGCCACCGCCGGGCCTGGCGCCTGGCCCTGTTATGTGCCGCGCTGTCCTGCACCGGCTGCGCCGTGGTGGCAGTGGCCGATGCCGCCGTCACGGTGGCTGCCACCACGGTGAAGGTCGGGGCCAAGGTGGTGGGCGCTGCAGTGGATGTGGGCGCCGCCGGCGTGCGCGCCGTCGCAGGCAGTGGGGATGAATGAGCGCCGGCATGGCGCCGCCCGCCCACCCCGACCGGCCATGAACCCGGCCCCGCGCCGCACAACGCTCAACCGCCCCTCCTTGCGCGGCCCGCTGGCGCCGCCCCGCTCCGGCGCACCGCCTGCCTTGCCCACTGCGCGCCTGATCCGCTTCAACAAGCCCTACGGCGTGCTGAGCCAGTTCACGGCCGAGGGCAAATGGCAGGGCCTCAAAGACTACATCGACCTGCCCGGCGTGTATGTGGCCGGGCGGCTCGATGCCGACAGCGAGGGCCTGCTGCTGCTCACCAACGACGGCCAGCTGCAGGCCCGCATTGCCGACCCGCGCTTCAAGATGGAAAAAACCTACTGGGTGCAGGTGGAAGGCATGCCCGATGAGGCCGCGCTGGCCGCATTGCGCCGCGGCGTGCAACTGAACGACGGCCCCACGCTGCCCGCCCGCGCGCGCCTGCTGGAGCCAGCGCCTGCGGTGTGGCCACGCAACCCGCCCATTCGCGAGCGCCGGGCCATCCCCACGGCGTGGATCGAGCTCATCATCCGCGAGGGCCGCAATCGCCAGGTGCGGCGCATGACCGCCGCCGTGGGCCACCCCACGCTGCGGCTCATTCGCGCGGCCATCGGGCCGCACACGCTGCAGGGGCTGGCATCAGGCACCTGGGCGGACTGAGATGCAGGCGATGCCCGCTGCGCCGGCGGGGCATGCCGCGCCCGCCCCGGCCTAATGCACCAGCCGAATGCACCGTCCTACTGCACCGGCAGCTCGCCCATGACCAGATAGCGCTGGATGAGATCGAAAAAACTGTCGTAGAACCGATCCGAGGCAATGGTTTCACTGCCCACCTTGACCATGGCTTCGTCGCTGGACATCACGGGCAGCGACACCGAACCCACACCGCCCACGCCCAGGCTGGCGGAATTGTTGGTTTTCTTGAGGGTGTACTGGTCTTGCAGGGCCGTCACAAAGCCCAGGCTGACCTGGCCATTGGCGCTTTCGGGCACGCACACCACGCGGATCATCATCTGCAAGTGCGCGTTGGCCTGGGGCTGAAAGCTCTTTCGGCCCTCCACCAGATCGGCACCGGTGGTGTTGATCAGGTAGCCCTGGCTCAGCAGCGCGCGCCGGGCGGCCTCACAGGTCTGCGCCGGCGTGGCATCGAACAGGCGCGAATAGGTGGCCACCGAACCAAAACTCTCCTGCGGCGAAAACACCTTGGCAGGCGCCGAGCAGCCCGCCAGCAAGGCCGACAGGCACAACGCGATGGACAGGGCTGCGCGGCCCCAGGGCGCAAGAGCGGTGGCGTGAACCGGGCTGCGCAGGGGCATCCAGAAAAAACTCAAAACCGTGCACTCCTTGGTGTGGAAATTTTCGCGGGCATCGCATCATCATGCCACCCGGCGTCTGACCGCCCAGCGCGATGGCAGTTCCCCGGTTTTTCGGTGTCGGCCGCGGGCATCGCACAATGGCGCCTTCGCCCGCAGGCGGGCTAGAAACAAGGTAGGTTCCATGAAGATTGCCGTGATGGGCGCGGGCGCCGTGGGCTGCTACTACGGCGGCATGCTGGCGCGCGCAGGCCATGAAGTCACCCTGGTGGCCCGCCCGCACCATGCGCAGGCCATGAACGCCCAGGGCCTGCTGCTCGAAACGCAGACGTTTTCGCAGCGGGTGCGCGTGGCAGCCCACACCGATGCCAGCGCCGTGCGCAGCGCGTAGTGGGTGCTGTTGTGCGTGAAATCCACTGACACCG
>DAOPUP010000120.1:0-6954 GCA_035350655.1 Acidovorax sp.
GGCGTGCAACTGGGGCCCAACGTGGTGCGCCGCCTGCAGGCCTGGGGTCTGCAGCGCCCGCTGCAGGATGTGGCGGCATTTCCCGGGCGTTTGCAGGTGCGCAGTGCCCTCACCGGCCAAGAACTGGCGGCCATGCCCCTGGGCAGCACGGCTGTTGAGCGCTACGGCGCGGCTTACGCCACCATCCACCGCGCCGACCTGCATGGCCTGCTGCTGGCGGCCGTCAGCAAATACACCGACACGCAATTTCATCTCGACCACGCGATCGACCGCTTTACCGACGCCGAGGGCGTGGTGACCGTGCGCACCAGCCGGGGCAAGGAAGTGGAGGGCGATGCCCTGGTGGGGGCCGACGGCCTGTGGAGCCGCACCCGCGCGCAATTGCTGGGCGAGCAGCGCCCGCGCGCGACCGGGCACCTGGCCTACCGCGCCCTGGTGCCGCAGAGTGTGCTGCCGCAGGTGCTGCGCCCCAGCCAGGTCACGGCCTGGCTGGGGCCCCGCCTGCATGTGGTGCAGTACCCCGTGCGCCGGGGCGAGTTGCAGAACCTGGTGGTCATCGTGCAGGGCCCCGCGCCGCAAGACCTGGAAAATTGGGACCATGCGGCCAATGGCGCCGACCTGGAAACGGCCCTGGCGGGCACCTGCACGGCGCTGCAGCAGGTGGTTCGGGGTGTTGTCGATGCGGGCAGTGGCTGGCGCCTGTGGCCGCTGTGCGACCGCCCTCCGGTGCGCGGGCCGGCCGAAATGGCCCGGGGCCTGGTGGCCTTGCTGGGCGACGCCGCCCATCCCATGCGTCCGTATCTGGCCCAGGGGGCCGGCATGGCCATTGAAGACGCCGCCGAGCTGCAGCGCGCGCTGGCCATGCACGACCTGGATGTGCCGCTGCGCCTGACCCGCTACGCACTCAACCGCTGGCAGCGCAATGCGCGCGTGCAGGCCCGCTCCACGCGCAATGGCCGCATCTTTCACGCCATGGGCCCTGTGCGCTGGGCGCGCGATGTGTCGTTGCGCTTGCTGGGCGAGCGCCTGCTGGATGTACCCTGGCTGTACCGCGGCGACGGCTCCAGCGCCAGTTCGCTCTAGTTGCTATTGAAAATAGAGCAATTGGTGCTTATTCCATAAGCGCTGGACGGGTTTTTATGTGGATTCTTTGCCGGAAGCTACGGGTTGCCGCAGCAGCGGCGACGCCGGCAGCCAGCGAAACGCGGCCGAGCCCAGCGCCAGCAGGGCGGCAATGGTGGCCATCACCGCGCGGTAGGGCTCCAGCCCCTGGCTCTGCGCCCAGTTGGCGACCCAGCCGGTGAGCGCCTGCACCAGGCCCACACCTAGGAACATGGCCATGGTGAACACCGCCAGGGCGCGTCCGGTCAGGTCGGGCGGGTAGGACGAGCGCACGTCTGAATACTGCAGCACCGAATAGCCCGACAGCAATCCAATGCCCATCACCAGCGCCAGATTCAGCGTGGCGTGGTGCACCAGCCCCAGGCCCAGGTACAACGCGGCGACCAGCAGCGAAAAGTTGGCCACCCAAGCACGCCGGCGCGCCGGGCCGGGGTCGATGCGGCCAAAAAAGGCGGGGGTGAACAGTGAAATCAACGACATGGTGAGGGCCATGTTGCCGCTTTCGACCAGTGTGAACGCATAGCGGTCGATCAGCATCGGCCCGATCCACAGGCCGCGTAGCGCTAGGAACGAGGCGTAGCCCACCATGCCCAGCAGCAGGATGCCCCATGTGTGCGGCAGCATGAACAGCGCGCCAAAGCGGCGTACGGCCGTGCCCCAGCGCTCGCGCGCGGGCGCCGCACCGGCCAGGGCTGGCTCGTGCACGCAGCGCCAGATCAAGAGCCATGCCAGCACGGACAGCAAGGCCAGCAGCACAAAGCCGCCGCGCCAGCCCCAGCGCTGCACCAGCCATGCCAGCGGCGTGCCGGTCAGCAGCAGGCCCAGCCCGCCCACGCCCAGGGCCACGCCCGACAGGAAGGCAAAGCGCGAACTCGGGAAATGCCGCGCAATGAACACCGTGCAGGCCAGGAAGGCCGGCGCGCAGCCCACGCCGATGAGCAACTGGCCGAACATCAGCCAGCCATAGCTCGGCGCCCAGGCCGACAGGGCAGCGCCGGCAATGGCCAGAGGAAAGGCGCTGAGCACGGTGCGGCGCAGGCCGTACAGGTCCATGCCGATGCCCATGAAAAATTGCGTCACGCCAAACGACAGGCCAAACAGCCCGGCAAACGCGCCCAGCGACGCTGGCGAGAGGCCGAAGTCGGCCTGCAGGCCCGTGGCCATGATGGCGGTGACGGTGCGGTAGGCCTGGCTCAGCGCAAAGGCCGAAAGCAGGGCCAGCAGCATGAACCACAGTGCGGCCTGTGGTGGCGGCGCGGGGGGCGCGGGGTTGTTCGGGGCAGCGTGGGAATGGTGCACGGGGTGGAGGGTGGTTGCGCTGGTAAGGCGGGCATTTTCGGGAGCATGCAGCCTACCAGTTGGCGCGCGCGGGTGCAGTCGCAGCGGCGGTACTTCGAATGAAGGAGCTTGCAGCGCTTTTTGCAAAAGCACTGGCGACCGAAGGCGCATGCAGTTTACCGCTGCGGAGCGCAACCTGCAGACGTCGGGGCCCCCCACGGCATCCCGCATCTTGCGCCGCTGACGCGCACCGCCTAAGCCGCCGGTGCCGCGTTGCAAGCCGGTGATGCGTTCCACCAGCGGCGCAGGGCGAAAGCGCCAGATCCTGAGTGCGTCTTCGAGGTCGGTGCGTTCTTCGCCCAGTGGATGCAAGTCCCTGTGCTGCTGTGGGTGGCGCGCTGCACGGTGGTACGCCAGAGCTCCGCTCTACTGCATCGCTATCGCTGCTGTGCAGGGGCTTGTCGCGGTGGGTGTGGCACCTTGCGCATGCGCGCAGTCCGCCGGCAGGTTCGGATGCATGCCCCGCATTTTGTTACAGTGCGAAACATCTCCTGCTTGCGGTCGTGGAGCGATCGCGGACAGGGCGATGCTCCTTGCCTTCGTTCAAGGGCTCTTCTTGTTTCGTCACTGTCGCACCACGTCCATGAACGCCGTCCCTGCCGCGCCGACCCACTGGGTGGTTCGCATGAACCACCGCAATCGCAGCTTGTCGTGGCTGATTTTTGTTGTCGTTCTCTCGGTTCACTTCCTGGAGCGGGGTTATGGCCATTGGGCATGGTGGCTCATGGCCTTGCAGTTTCTGGTCTATCCGCATGGGGTGTATTTGCGAGCCCGCCACGCCAAGGATCCGCTGGCGGCGGAAATCCAGAACATGCTGCTCGACAACTTCTGTTTCGGCATGTGGGCTGCAGCGCTGGGTTTTCCGCTTTGGATCGCGTGCACCCTGATCGTCTGCGGCTGTATCAACGTGACGGCCTTCCGGGCGTTGAAAGGGGGGCTGCAGGCATTGGCGGCAGTGGCGGTGGGGGCCGCACTGGTGGTGGCTGTGGCCGGGTGGCGCTTTCTCCCCGACACCTCGCTGGCTGTCAGTGTCATGAGCATGCTGTGCTTGTCGGTGTACCTGGTCTTGTTTGCCCGCGATGCCCATACCCGTACCGTGGCGCTCAGCACCACGCGGGCCCGTCTGCGCCAGAGCGAAGCCGCGCTGCAAGCCCAGTTGCAGGCCGTTCAGTCCTTGCAGGCGCAGCTGACTGAGCAGGCCTACCGCGATCCGCTGACCGGGTTGTACAACCGCCGTTATCTCGACACGGCCCTGCAGTGCGAGCTCGAAGCCTGTGCGGGCGAGGGCGCTACGCTGGCACTGCTGCTCATTGATCTGGACCACTTCAAGAAGATCAACGACCTCCATGGCCACACCGCCGGAGATGAGGTTTTGTGCCAGATCGCGGCCGTGCTGCTGCAGTCCATGCGATCGAGCGACATCTGTTGCCGCTATGGCGGGGAAGAGTTTTTGCTGCTGATGCCCGGCATGGGGCTGCAAACCGCGGTGGAGCGTGCGCAGGCCTTGCGCCAGCAGGTAGCTGAGCGGCGTTGGCTGGCCTGCGGTCAACCGGTAGCGGTCACGCTGTCGGTGGGTGTGGCTTGCGCCAGCGATGCCCGCATGCAACCGGCTGCGCTGATCGACCTGGCGGACCGGGCGCTCTACCAGGCCAAGTCCGAGGGGCGCAACCGGGTGTGCGTGGCGGGGGATGCCTCGGTCCCACAGGCTGATGGCATGGCAAGCTGCGCCTGTCCGGTGTCGTAGCGCCGGGGCTTTGCCACGTCGTCAGGCACCAGGCGTGTCTGCGGGGTAGGGCGGCAGCCCCCGGCGCATGCGCGCCCGGTCGCAGGCTTGGCCGCCCGCAGCAAATTCGCGGCAGGGCGAAGGGCGCCACTCGTAGATGCCGCAGGCCGCCTTGGTGCCCACCTGGCCTGTGAGCGCCGCGCAGCGCGGCGGGCTGTGGTCGGTGCCGCGCATGCGGCAGGTGGTGCTTGTCACTTCCACGACCAGACCATCGGGCACATCGCCGCCCATCTCCTGCGTTTCATGCACCGAGAAGTCCACGCGCAAACCCGCGCAGCAGGCGCCGCAGGTGAGGCAGGGGTGGGGGGTGTCGGTCATTGGAACGCCGGCGATTCAAACGGGGGTAGTGCGGCCAGGGAACGCCTTGGACCAGTGCAGTATTTCGCAGGATGCCCGCAAGCCCTGTTGCCGGAACGGATCGGTTTCAATCAGCACCTGCACGGCCGCGCGGTTGTCTGCGCGCACCACCCACAGCGCGCCCACCGGGGGGCTGCCCTGGGTCTGAACGCAGTGAGCCTGCCACCAGAATCTGGCTCTGGTGGCCATTGAGCCATGCCAGGTGGGCCTGCATATGCGTCTGGCGCACCGGCAGCCGGTTAGCGTGATCATGAAACCGCACTGCAAAGAGTTCGGGCCCGGCGTCGGGCATCTCAGGCCACGCGGCCCAGCAGCAGGTATTCCATGAGCGCTTTTTGCACGTGCATCCTGTTTTCCGCCTCGTCCCAGACGACCGACTGGGGCCCGTCGATCACATCCGCTTCCACCTCTTCACCGCGGTGGGCTGGCAGGCAGTGCATGAACAGGGCGTCTGGCCGGGCGGCGGCCATCATCTCGGCATCCACGCACCAGTCGGCGAAGGCCTTCTTGCGCTCTTCATTCTCGGCCTCGTAGCCCATGCTGGTCCACACATCGGTGGTGACGAGGTCGGCGCCCTGGCAGGCTTCAAGGGGGGTGCTAAAAAATTGATAGCTGCTGGCGCTTATTTCACCAGCGCCTGCGGCCAATTTTTCATCCACTTCATATCCACGGGGTGTGCTCACATGCACCTTGAAGCCCAGCAGCGCAGCCGCCTGTAGCCAGGTGTTGGCCATGTTGTTGCCATCGCCCACCCAGGCCACCGTCTTGCCCGCAATGGAGCCACGGTGTTCGATGTAGGTAAAGATGTCCGCCAGGATCTGGCAGGGGTGGTATTCGTTGGTCAGCCCGTTGATCACGGGTACGCGCGAATCGGCGGCAAAGCGCTCGATCTTGGTCTGCTCGTAGGTGCGGATCATCACCAGGTCCACCATGCGGCTGATGACCTTAGCGCTGTCTTCGATGGGCTCGGCGCGGCCGAGCTGGCTGTCGCCCGTGGTCAGGTGCACCACGCTGCCGCCGAGCTGGTACATGCCGGCTTCGAAGCTCACGCGCGTGCGCGTGCTGGCCTTCTCGAAAATCATGGCCAGCGTGCGGTCGGCCAGCGTGTGGTGTTTTTCGTAGGCCTTGAACTTCTTCTTGATGAGCGCGGCGCGCTCGAACAGGTAGGCGTATTCGCCGGCGGACAGATCGTTGAACTGCAGGTAATGTTTCATGGCACTCTCGTTGCGGGGCGGGCTTATTCCGCCAGCAGGGTTATGACCAGGGGGGTGAGCTTGGCGACGATTTCGTCGGCCTCGGCGGTGGTGAGAATGAGCGGCGGCACGATGCGGATCACGCTGTCGGCCGTCACGCTGATCAGCAGGCCGGCCTCGGCTGCGCGGCCCACCAGCACGCCGCAGGGCTGGGCCAGCTCCACCCCCAGCATCAGGCCCTGGCCGCGCACCTCTTTCACGCCGGGCAGGCTGCCCAGTTCGCGCTGCAGGGCGGCCTTGAGGTAGGCGCCCACGACGGTGGCGTTGTGCAGCAGTCCGTCTTCTTCCATGATGCGGATGGTCTCGACGCCCGCGCGCATGGCCAGGGGGTTGCCGCCAAAGGTGGTGCCATGGTTGCCCGGCTGCAGTACGTTGGCGGCCTTGGGGCCTGCCACCACGGCACCAATCGGCACGCCAGAGCCCAGGCCCTTGGCCAGGGGCATCACATCGGGCACGATGTCGGCCCACTGGTGGGCAAACCATTTGCCGGTGCGGCCCATGCCACATTGCACTTCGTCGATCATCATCAGCCAGCCGCGTTCATCGCACAGTTTGCGCAGTTGCTGCAGGTATTCGACGCGCATCGGGTTGATGCCGCCTTCACCCTGGATGGTTTCGAAGAACACGGCCACCACATTGGGGTTGCCTTCGGTGGCTGCCTTGATGGCGTCGATGTCATTGAGCGGCACGCGGATGAAGCCCTCCACCAGCGGGCCAAAGCCGTTGTGGATCTTGGGGTTGCCGGTGGCCGACATGGTGGCGATCGAGCGGCCGTGGAAGGCTTTCTCGTACACCACGATCTCGGGCTTGGCGATGCCCTTGTCCACGCCGTATTTGCGCGCGATCTTGATGGCAGCCTCGTTGGCTTCGAGGCCCGAGTTGCAGAAGAACACATTGGTCATGCCCGAACGCTCCACCAGCCTGGCGGCCAGCTGCTCCTGGCCGGGCATAAGATGAACTACAGGATATGGGGTATCCAGGTCAAATTCCAGGCTATTGGCTCCTTTTAATCCGCAAACACTGCGAGCAAACTCCATTACTGCACATTGCATGCCCAGGCAGATACCCAGGTAGGGAACCTTGTTTTCACGGGCGTAACGG
>DAOPUP010000121.1:0-6904 GCA_035350655.1 Acidovorax sp.
TCCACGATGTCAAAGAAGCCGTTCAGCCGAGTCAGCATGCGCTCACTTTCGGCGGGGTTCAATTCCAGTCGCGCCAGATTGGCGATGCGACCGATGTCCTGGGGTGTCAGTGCCATAAAGGAATAAGGGAGGGAAACCAGATGTAAAGCTGTGATGCCGGCCCAACCAAAGGGCGTTATTCACAGGGGATGGGGTATTATCCCGGCTTTGCCGCAATACCCTCCTAGCAGCCGGTCATTGTGCGAAAAAAGCGAAATTTGCCCCCCACCTACTCCCTGACACACCCGGCGACGGCAGGCCGAAGTGCATGCCGTGCCTGAGAGGATTTTTGAATGTTCGGAGCTTTCCGTCGGTATTTTTCCACCGACCTGGCCATTGATCTTGGCACAGCCAACACCCTGATATTCGCCCGCGACAAAGGCATTGTGCTTGATGAGCCATCGGTCGTCGCCATCCGCCACGAAGGCGGTCCCCACGGCAAGAAGGTGATTCAGGCCGTCGGCCGCGAGGCCAAGGCCATGCTGGGCAAGGTGCCGGGCAACATCGAAGCCATCCGCCCCATGAAGGATGGCGTGATTGCCGACTTTGTGATCACCGAGCAGATGATCAAGCAGTTCATCAAGATGGTGCATCCGCGCACGCTGTTCACGCCCAGCCCGCGCATCATCATCTGCGTGCCCTGCGGCTCCACCCAGGTCGAGCGCCGCGCCATCAAGGATGCGGCCGAAGCCGCGGGCGCCACGGCCGTCTATCTGATCGAAGAACCCATGGCTGCCGGCATCGGCGCCGGCCTGCCCGTTTCGGAAGCCTCGGGTTCCATGGTCGTGGATATTGGTGGCGGCACCACCGAGGTGGGCGTGATCTCGCTCGGCGGCATGGTCTACAAGGGCAGTGTGCGCGTGGGCGGCGACAAGTTCGACGAGGCCATCATCAGCTACATTCGCCGCAACTACGGCATGCTGATCGGCGAGCCCACCGCCGAAGCCATCAAGAAGAACATCGGCTCGGCCTTCCCGGGCTCGGAAGTGCGCGAGATGGAGGTCAAGGGCCGCAACCTCAGCGAAGGAGTGCCGCGCAGCTTCACCATTTCCAGCAACGAAGTGCTGGAAGCGCTGACCGATCCGCTCAACCAGATCGTTTCGGCCGTGAAGAACGCGTTGGAGCAGACACCGCCCGAGCTGGGCGCCGACATTTCCGATCGCGGCATGATGCTCACCGGCGGCGGCGCCCTGCTGCGCGACCTGGACCGCCTGCTGGCCGAGGAAACCGGCCTGCCCGTGCTGGTGGCTGAAGACCCGCTGACCTGCGTGGTGCGGGGTTGCGGCATTGCGCTGGAGCGCATGGACCGCATGGGCAGCATTTTTACCAGCGAGTGATCCGCAGCGCCTGTGCCTGCACAGGTGCAGCCCCTGCGTTCAACTGCATGATGGACCGCGATCGCACCCAGGCCCTTTTGGCATGCCTCCGTGGATCGGCGGCTGTCCAGTTCCGTCTGACGACCACCCTGTGCCATGCCACTCGGAACCCTTGAGCGCAGTGCGCCCCCCTTTTTCAAGCAAGGGCCATCGGCCCTTTCCCGGCTGGTTCTCTACAGCGCGTTGGCGCTGTTTTTGATGGTGGCCGATGCGCGCTTTCAACTCACGGGCGCGCTGCGGCAGGCCGTGGCCACTGTGCTTTACCCGGTGCAGTGGCTGATGCTGCAGCCGGTCGAGTTCATTGCGCAGGGCAGCGGCTACTTCCAGTCCCTGCGCACGGCCCAGGAGTCGGCCGATGCGGCGCGCAAGCAAGCGGCCCTGCTGTCGCAGCGTTCCAGCCAGGCCGAGCAGCTGATGCAGGAAAACGCCCGGTTGCGCCAATTGTTGAACCTGAGAGCCCGGCTGGAAACCCCTGCCCAGGCGGCGCAGGTGCTTTACGACACCGCAGATCCCTACACCCGGCGCGTGGTGGTGGACCAAGGCCAGACGGCAGGGGTGGAGCTGGGCGCGCCGGTGCTCGACGAGACCGGGGTGTTGGGCCAGGTCACCCGGGTGTTTCCGTTCGTGAGCGAGGTCACGCTGCTGATCGACCGCGATCAGGCCATCCCGGTGCTGAACATCCGCACGGGTGCCCGGGGCGTCGCCTACGGGGATCCGGTGGCGGCCCATGCCGGTGGCATGGAACTGCGCTTCATGCCGGCCAACGCCGATATCCAGGAGGGCGACCTGCTCACGACCAGCGGGGTCGATGGGGTGTATCCACCCGGTCTGCCGGTCGCCAAGGTGGTGCGCGTGGAGCGACGTGCCGATTCTGCCTTCGCACGTATTTACTGCGCCCCCATGGCCGCCATGCAGGGGGCGCGCCATGTGATGCTGCTCAAGCCGGCGGCCGAGCGGCTGCCCGAGCGGCCGGAACCCGCTGTGGTGCCTGCTGGCAAGAAGGGCAGTCGCAAATGATGCAGCGCATTGGCAACTGCTGGATATTGAGGAGGCTTGCGCCATGATCATGCCGCGCGGGCAGCCCTTGCTGCTGCCAGTCAATCCGGTCTTCATCGTCACCAGCCTGGTGGCGGGTCTGGCGATCAATTTTGTCCCGCTCGGGCGCGCCGTCTGGATGCCCGACATCCTTATGCTGCTGTTGGCATTCTGGGTGGTGCACCAGCCCCAGCGCGTGGGCCTGGGCATCGCATTTGTGCTGGGTCTGTGCATGGATGTCCACCAGTCTTCCTGGCTGGGTCAGCATGCCCTGGCCTACACGGTGCTGTCGTTTGGCGCGCTGGCAATGCACCGCCGTCTGCTGTGGCTCAGTGTGGCGTCCCAGGCATTGCAGGTCTTTCCCCTGTTCGTGCTGGCCCATGCGGTGGTTTTGGTGCTGCGCATGGTGGGTGGCGGGGCCTTCCCCGGTTTCTGGGGGCTGCTGGCGCCCGTGCTGGAAGCTTTGCTCTGGCCCTTGGCCTGCTGGGTGCTTCTGGCACCCCAGCGTCGCCCCCCGGATCGCAACGAGAATCGGCCCTTGTGAGGCTCCTGTGAGGCCCTTTTGCGCATGACCAGGTGTGCCCTTTCAATGACGGATGCGTTGCGCGCTGCAGGGCGTGCCGACGGGTTGCGTGCGGCTTGGGGGCGCATGCCATGACGGTGCTTCGCAACATCGAGGCCGATGCATCGCGGTTCCGCATGCGGGTCGTGGTGCTGGGCGCCGTGGTTCTTCTGGCGTTTGGCCTGATCGTGGCCCGCCTGCTCTTTCTGCAAGTGGTTCGGCACGAGGATCTGGCGGCGCAGGCGGAGAGCAACCGCACGGCGATCGTTCCCATCGTCCCCAACCGGGGCCTCATCCTGGACCGCAATGGCGTGGTGCTGGCCACCAACTACGCGGCGTACACGCTGGAGATCACGCCTTCCCGGGCGGGGGTGCTGGACGACACCCTGGATGGTTTGTCGAAGGTCGTGGACATTCAAACCCGGGATCGCCGCCGCTTCAAACGGTTGCTGGAAGAGTCGCGCAATTTCGAATCGCTGCCCATCCGCACCCGCCTGACGGACGAGGAGGTGGCGCGCTTCACGGCGCAGCGATACCGGTTTCCGGGCGTGGACATCAAGGCGCGGCTCTTTCGCAATTACCCCCTGGGCGACGTTGCAAGCCATGCGATCGGCTACATCGGGCGCATCAACCAGACGGAAAAAAGCCGCATACAGGACTCGGACGACGAGGCCAACTACCGCGGCACCGAGTACATCGGCAAGCTGGGCATTGAACAGAGTTACGAAGCGGCATTGCACGGCGCCACGGGCGTGGAACAGATGGAGACCTCGGCGGGCGGCCGTGCCGTGCGCAAACTGTCAAGCCGTGCGGCCACGCCGGGCGACAGCGTGATGCTGTCGATCGACATCAAGCTGCAAAAGCTCATTGAAGATTTGTATGGGTCACGCCGCGGTGCGCTGGTGGCCATCGACCCGCGCAACGGCGAGATCCTGGCATTGGTGAGCAAGCCCACGTTTGACCCCAACCTGTTTGTCGAGGGCATCGATGTGGAAAACTGGGCTGCGCTCAACGAGTCCATCGACAAGCCTTTGTTGAACCGCGCCTTGCGCGGCACCTACCCGCCCGGCTCGACCTACAAGCCCTTCATGGCGCTCGCTGCGTTGCAACTGGGCAAGCGCTCGCCCAGCCTGGTGCTGAACGACCCGGGTTCGTACACTTTTGGCGGCCACACCTTTCGCAGCCACGAAGGGGGGCTGGGCGGCGTGGACATGCACCGGGCCATCCAGTTTTCGAGCAACACCTACTTCTACTCGCTGGCCGTGGAAATGGGCGTCGATGCCATCCACGATTTCATGAAGCCGCTGAGCTTTGGCCAGCCCACCGGCATCGACCTGCAGGGCGAGGTGCGCGGTACGCTGCCCAGCACCGAGTGGAAGCGCAACGCCTACAAGCGCGCCGACATGAAGCGCTGGTTTCCGGGCGAAACCGTGTCGCTGGGCATTGGTCAGGGCTACAACAATTTCACCATGCTGCAACTGGCGCTGGCACAGGCCACCCTGGTCAATGGGGGCATCCGCTATCGCCCGCACATGGCCAAGGCCGTGAGGAATGCCGTCACGGGGGCTGTGACGGAGATCGTTCAGCCACCGGGCGAAAACCTCGGCTATCTGCCCAGGAACGTGGACATCGTGCGCAATGCGATGGTGGCCGTGAACAAGGGGGGCACGGGCACGCGCGTGTTTGCGGGGGCGCCCTACACCTCGGGCGGCAAGACCGGTACGGCCCAGGCGGTGAGTCTGGGGCAGAACGTGCGCTACAACGCCAGGGCACTGGAGGAACACCAGCGCGACCATTCCCTGTTCACCGCGTTCGCGCCCGCTGAGGCCCCGACGATTGCGCTGGCACTGATCGTCGAAAACGCCGGTTTTGGCGCCGCCAGCGCCGCGCCCATTGCGCGCAGGGTGTTCGACTACTGGTTGTCGGGGGAGTATCCGAACGAGGCCGATATCGCGGCCGTGCAGAAGGGGCAGGCCTCCGCCCCTGTCGGCCCGCCGCGCAAGGCGAGCGAAGTGCCGTTTGGCGCACCCTAAGCAAATCAAAAAAGATAGCTGTCAGTGTAGATGGAAAAAGGGCTAAAGCCTGTTTTTCTTCAAGCTCGGTGGTCTTGTCCATCGGCTTCTTGCAGCACGCTCGCAGCTAGCGCAAGAAGGCGTCGTAACCCGTCTTGACGATCAGCAGGCCCACCACCACGATGAAAATGCCGCGCACGAAACCGGTCCCGTGCTTGAGCGCCAGGTGCGTGCCCAGCAGGCTGCCCACCACATTGGCCACGGCCAGCGTCACGGCAAAGTGCCACCACACATGGCCCTTGGCGGCAAATAGCGCGATGGCGGCCATGTTGGTGGCGCAGTTGAGCAGCTTGGCCGATGCCGAGGCGTTGAGAAAGTCGTAGCCCAGCAGCCGCACGAACAGGAACACGAAAAAGCTGCCGGTGCCGGGCCCGAAGAAGCCGTCATAAAAACCGATGAGCGCCCCGATCAGGCTGGCCGCCAGCATTTCGGTTCGGCCTTGGTAGTGGGGCTGGTGGTGCCGCCCCAGTTCCTTTTTGGCCAGGGTGTAGACCAGCACGCCCAGCAGGATGAGCGGCAGCAGCTTGCGCAGGAAGTCGGCCGACATCTGCGTGACCGCCCAGGCGCCGGCAAATGCCCCGGCAAATCCGGCGGCTGCCGCGGGCAGCATGACCGGCCAGCGCATCTGCACCCGCCGGCTGTACTGCCAGGTGGCCATTGCCGTTCCCCACACCGCCGCGGCCTTGTTGGTGCCCAGCAGCGTGGCCGGTGGCGCACCCGGAAAAGCCGCAAACAGGGCCGGCACCATCACCAGTCCCCCTCCACCCACAATCGCATCCACAAAGCCTGCGAGCAGCGAGGCCAGGGTGATAAAAATCCATTCCATGCCAGGATTTTCCCACCTGGTTTGCTATTCATTCAGGATTCTGTTGTGCTGCCGCCGGGAGGGGGTGCCCGGTGCACAGGCAAGAAAAAGGCGCTGGGATCGCCAGCGCCTGAAAAAGAATGCACCTCGTTGGGTGCTTGAAATGTGGTTGTTGGTAGAGATGTCTCCTCGGCCCCTCGCTTGGCACACCGGAGCGCGCTGTCGAGTGACGCAACTGTAATGGTTGCACTTCGGTGGTGCATTGGGAGTTTCCCGCACCCCCTTGCAGCAGCCCACCAACTGTTTTTGCCTTCAACAGACGGCGCTGGCTGGCATGGCTCGTGCAATGCGTTAGCAACAATTGGCGAAAGGGAGTCTGTATGCGGGCATTTATGCAGTAGTTGATGGCGATGCTGTCGTTGAGTCTGGGGTGGTGCATCAGTGCCATGGCGCAAACGGGGCCACAGCCTGCCCAGGCGCTCGTGACCGCTGTTGCGACAGCACCCACGCGCCCCGCGTTGGTCGACCACGGCACCGTGAGTGCGGCAGACACCGGCTGGATGATGACTGCCACCGTCCTGGTGCTGCTGATGACGCTTCCGGGCATCGCACTTTTTTATGCCGGCATGGTGCGCAGGAAGAACGTGCTCAACACCATGGCGAGCGTGGTAGCCATTGCGGCACTGGTCAGCTTGCTGTGGTTCGCGGCGGGGTATTCGCTGGCATTCACGCCGGGGAGTGCCTGGCTTGGCGGGCTGGACCGCATGGGATTCGCCGGGTTGGATTTCCAGCTGGCAGCTGGCAAGCTGGCGGTCAGCCATGTGGCGCCACATATTCCCGAGTCGGTGTATGCCATGTTCCAGCTCACGTTCGCCGTCATCACGGCCGCGCTCCTGGTGGGCGCGTTGGTTGAACGCATGCGGTTTTCCGCCATGCTGATCTTCATCGGTTTGTGGAGCCTGCTGGTCTATGCCCCCGTGGCGCATTGGGTGTGGGAGCCCGGCGGTTGGCTGGC